>NZOF01000098.1 GCA_002695185.1 Erythrobacter sp. | reverse complement strand
CAGCGCGCATTCACCGGCGCGATCTTCAGCGGCTTGCCCTCGCCCGACAGCAGGAACAGCATGTCGATCTCCAGCAGGTTCGACCCCTCATAGGGCACCGCGCCGCCGCATTCGCCCTTGCGATACAGGCGCGCCACATCCTCCGACCAGCGGGGCGAAATCTTGCGCCCCAGCCATCCGTCGATCACCGGCACGCTGCTCAGGTCCTGCGGCATCGGCGGCATCGCCGCGGGCGCGGGCGTCGCGGCCAGCATCAGGGCAAGCAATATCGTCATGGCCTCACACTCCCGTCGATCCAAAGCCGCCCTGTCCCCGGGCGGTATCGTCCAGACTATCGACTTCCGCAAAGCTGGCAAGCTGGACCGGCGCGACCACCAGCTGGGCGATGCGATCGCCCCGCGCGATGGTGAAGGGCTGGTCGCCCAGGTTGATGAGGATGATCTTCAATTCGCCGCGATAGTCAGGCTTCAGGTCACCAGTTTGGGTGAACCCTATATGGAATAGGGGTGTTTGTAGGTTCACCCATTTTCTTTGGGTGAACCTGACCCCTGATTCGCGACGGTTGTTGGTAAGACCGACGCCCATTCTGGACGATCGGTTGACTTCGAAATTTATTTTCGAAGTCAACCGATCGTAACCGCCGAAGGCGGCAACTCGCTCGCCAAGTGCACTGGTGTCGCTGAGGAAGCGCCTGCGGGCAAGCCAAGGAGCGCGGGTGACCGGGCTAAAGCCAGGTACTTCACCGCTTGGATGCCACTTGAAGGGTTGTCGCCTAAGAGCCGCACTGGTCACTTTAATGTCCTCTTTCAGTTCCGTCAGATTCGCCCCCATCCTTGAACGCCGGCGAGCGCCCAAATGTCTGGGAGTGATCTACTGAAACCTTTCGATCTCAAACACCGGTTGAGCCAAACCCACCCATCCCACGAGAGGTGGTGGCTGAAAATTCCTCTACAACGCGGAACGAAGGTCGCAGGATAGGCAAGAAGACGAGTTGTGCGATGCGATCGCCCGGATTGATCATGACCGGATCGCTCCCCGGCGGGGTACGCAGCCACGTGCTAATAAAGATCTGATTGGCATAATCAGCATCGATGGTGCCTACGGACTGGCCGAGTATGACACCCTTTTTGTGACCCAGCCCCGACCTAGCGAGAAGAAAAGCGACAATGTTAGGGTCGTTCATAAGTATCGCCACGCCGGTTGGGATAAGCACCGCATCAGCTTGAGGCTGAAGTTCGAGTGGCTCATCAAGGCATGCATACATGTCGATACCTGCCGACATATCCGTCTGAAACGAGGGAAGGCCCCATTCTCTGACTCGTTCATCAAGCACGCGCAGTTCAAATTCAGGGGTGTTCAACTCATTTCCTTCGAAAATTTGTTTTCTAAATCTGGCTAGGCACCTAGGTTAGCCTAACCTCGCAGAGCTATAAAGGGGGGCACCAACACACCGTACATTCCCAATCCGATAAGTCATGGCAGGCCCGGCGTAACATTGACCGTTGCCACTCAGCTATAACCACGGCTATCGATTCGGGATGGCTTTGAGACGGCTTCGAGACAGTGATATCAGGCAGGCCGCCTATCGGCGGTTGCTGACGCACGCCCGAGCCTGTCCCGATACTCTGGTCATCGACGAACTCGGCCTCGATCACGGCAACTGCCGGATCGACATTGCTGTGATCAACGGGCACATCCGTGGCGTCGAAATCAAGGCAGAGGCTGACACTCTCGAGCGCCTGCCCAGGCAGGTGGCCGCCTATGGCGAGGTCGTCGATAAGGCCTTGTTGATCGTCGATCCCAAACATCTCGCATCGGCCATGACGATGGTGCCTGATTGGTGGGGCATCATGGTCGCCGAGCGCGGCGCGACCCAGGGCGTGCGGTTCCGTCGTGTCAGACCGGAACGAGCAAACAAGGGTATCGATCCACTTATTCTGGCTCGTCTGCTGTGGCGACCTGAAGCGCAAGCGATCCTGAGAAGTCTTGGCGTCTCGGAGCGAGAACTCCGCGCTCCACGCGCGACGCTCTACAAGATGTTGGTGGATAGGCTGCCGCTGCGCCGTCTATCGCAGACTGTCCGCGAGACTCTCAAGGCCCGAACATCGTGGCGAGATCGGCCACCACTTTTGTGATGTGATGGTTCGAGCCTACCCACCGCCATGTGGACAGGCTCCCGGTGCCGGCAATCCCGTCTCGGCACTGCTCGATATAGTCACTGCCGGGCGAGAAACCCGAACCCAGAAAGTGGGCTGATCCTGTAACGGTGCCGCTGCATCCCCGATACTGCCCGAACCCGTTGTCACGCACGTTGACACCCTTGGCAATAATCCAGCCATCGTCACAGGCGTAGCGGATCGTTGCCGAAGGCTTCACTTTCCTCATGTCCATTTGTGAGTACCCATTGGCGGCAATGGCATAGTCAGCAAATGTCGGTTTGCGGAGGGTCTCGCCCAGATTAGCCAGTAGCGCCCGGAAAAACGTCCATTCCCGCCGAGGCCAGAACTGAATGGGTCCGGTCACCTCGCCCATAGAAGCGGGAAATGATGTACCCGCGAGGATGAGGCTGCGCGCAGTCGCCATGGCATTCGATGCTTGGATCGCAGCGGTGACTATGTTGATCAGCACGTCCTGAGGATCCCAGGCAGGGGCTTCGAGGTCGAGAACCACATCGCATTCGGCGATGGTCACACCGAGTTGCTGAAGTGCTACACCAACATTGCGGTCGAAATCGGGATCCAGAGCTTCGTCCAGAGAACAGCGCAATATCACTCCGGTCTGCATCAATGCGTTCGCGGCTCTCACGGCCGTGCGATAGCCTGCGTTGCTGTTCAGTCTAATGACCGGGACAAGCGTGGCTCCCTGTGCGAAAGCCTCCTCGCACAGGTATAGCATTGGATGCTTTCCGCCCTGCATCACCTCAGCCGGATCCAGCAGGCCGCAGTCGAGCAGCGCGAGGCGCGTTCCCCATTTGGCTCGAAAGCGAGCGGCAAACTTTGCAACGTGATCGTCGATCGACTTCGAAGGTGTCCACGCCTCGAAATCGAAATCCGGGGGTGTGATCTCGATAAGAGGAACGGTCCTGTCCTTAACGGCGTCCGGCAGGCGAAAGAGCGCTTGGTACTCGCCCTGCCGCCATTTGAGGATCGGCACGTAGTCGGTGTGCGTAATTGGCATGTCGTCGTCCCTCAAATATCGAACTGGCGGCGAACTTCGCCATTGCCGACGAGCGTCCGGAACAGCGTGTAGTCATTCGCGTCCCGCCGGATCCGGCCAGCGATCACCGCAGGTGCCACGCCAAAGCGTTTGGCATCGGCCACGACCGCCTTGTCGTTGCGGGTGAAGCGCGACACAGCAAGGTTCCAGTTTGCCTCTGGGATCAGGGCTTCCTGCGCAAAATAGTCGGCATCCTGCTCAACCTTGTCGGCTGCCGGCGAGTCGTTGTCGTCAAAGATCGCCGCGTATTCTCCCAACCGGATGTGCAGCTTCAGATGGCCGATCTCGTGGAGCAACGTGAACCAGAAGTTGTCGAGCCGGTCGTGACGCAGGGTCATCGCGACAATGGCATGATGATCGGCTGACGCCAGCGCGGCACCGTCAAGCAACGTGCCTGGCAGGTGGCGTTCGATCACCAGCGATATGCCTACATCGCGCAGATAGTCGGCTGCAAGGCGTGGTCCATTGTGTTCCAGACTGAGCCCGACCAGGCCGCGCACCCATTCCGCAGTGAGACGGTCTCGGTCGAACGCGCAGTCGGGCGGATTTCGATCGGCCAGTGCCCGAACTCGCGCTTCCCAAGCGGCAATGGAGGCTTCATGGACTTGTCCGCTCGATCGTACCGACTTGCGGTGAAGGGCCATCGGCGCAAACTGCGAGTGAGTACCCCGCAGGAATGACGGGATTAGATCGCTGGCAGTCTTCTTTGCCTGTGAGAGCGTGCCCGAGAAGTCCTCGAACCAGCCGCGTTTATACATTTCGGCGACCGGGAATGCCTGCCAAACCGTCGGATCGACGCTATCGAGTCTCGGGCCTCCGACCAGTTGGGCGCGCTCGACGATGCGCACGTTCAGGGCGTCGGCCACCTCCGTGAGTCGGTCGAGGCTTGCCATGCGATAGCGGTCGGATTCGTAGCGCTGGATTTGCTGTTCGGCGACGCCGAGGAAATCCCCGAGATCCTTCTGGCTCATGCCGCGCGCGATGCGGGCCTGAATGAGGATATCAGGAAGATCGTGAAGGCTATCCGCCGAGAATTCCGAAATTTTGCCCGCGCGGAGGTCTTCGTAGAAGCGCACGTCCTCCTCGAGTTCGTCGATTTGGCTGCGCAGTGCCGAGCGCTGCGCCTTCGCGAACACTTCAGGGAAGTCGCTGGTCGGCGTCTCGAGTGCGGCAAAGGCTTCCGCGAGCTTTTCGATCGAAGCCTTCGACGACCTGTACTGCTTTTCGTTGGTGATCATGGCGTCGCTCCTTTCAGCGGCGCGAGCGGAATGCGGAGAATGCCCTTGGCTTGGCCGGATGACTTCTCGACTTGGAAGAAGTCGAGAAAGGGTGCGCCCGGCCCGTTGGGCATTCCGGCAATGAACATCTCACCGAGGTATTTTGCTTTTTGCGCTGCTCGCTTGTTGTCGAAATCGAGAAGAACCGGATCGAGCTTGGCCGGGTCGACCCCGACATGCTCCCAGCAGCCGTCGTAGTCACCGGGGTGCGGTTTCGCGGTCACGAAGCTTCCATCCAGATAAACATAACGGCAGCCGGCGGCGGCCAGAACCTGAACCATGCGGACGAAGCCATCGAACAGCCACTTGCGATGAGGTGTGGTCGCGAAGCGAGCCTCTACCTCAGCGAGGGTCGTGTCGTGAATGCCGGGCGGCAGCACGGCCCAAGGGCAAGGTGAGCCCAGCTCGATCAAGTCTGGTATCATGAACACAACTATATCGTTGTGTCCATTTCTGTCCAGCGAAATAGTGGCGTTTGCGGTTTGCGAGAACCAAGCATTCGCCTCATTTGACGGCGACTCGTCGGCTGCTGCTGAAAGCGAAACTCCGCATCGTGGAACAAAACCGCCATTCACCGACGAAGCGACGAACGGCGGGCATTGTCAAATACCGACGTTCTGCGATCGCACCGCTAATCTTTTTGGCCGACTGAGATTGGACCGCCTGCTGACATATTGCTTTCAGCTGCGGGAGGCAAAATGCGGCTATTTGACAGGTTTCGCAACCACTCGGTTGTGACACTCGGCCTCAGTTCACAATCTCGATTTCATCTTCTGCGAACCAACCCTGCTGCAGCAGCGCGTCGCGCGATGCTGTGGGATTCTCAGCGTAATAGACGACTGCCAAACTCCGCTCGGCGCGGCTGCACGTCACATAGAAAAGGCGCCGTGTACGATCGATTGTCGTCTCTTCGCCTGCCGCCTCATTGTCGAGATCGGTCTTGCTCTTCCCCTTTGCGCCGAACAACTTGTCATAGTTGAATAAGAAGCCGCGAGCCTCCTCGTCGCTGATGACGACCATCACCCTTGGAAACTCCAAGCCCTTCACGCCCTGATGGGTGTCGAACTGCGAAAAGCCGCAGACATAGCGGTCATATTTGTCGATCTGACCGAACGGCGCCTCAAGCGCTTGCCGCCAGGCGGCGATCTCACTCTTAATGTCGATTTCTTCCTCGTCCTCGTCCGCGTCGTTCCCGTCTACCGGGTCGGGGTCGGGGTCGGCGGCGGCAAAGGGCAACAGCACGTCCGGCACAGTGAACAATCGGTGCTCGGCGACATAGCGCAACACGTCACGCAGGCTCGCCGAGGGTTGCCCGTCGACCAGCGCCAGCAGCCCCGAACAGGCCCCTTTCGCTCGATCGAGCAGGTCCTGCTGCGCCTCGCCGGCATCCCTCAGCGCGTCACGGTCAAGCAGCGGCGAGGTCTTGCGGATTATTGCCGCCGTCGCGAACCGATCGCCAACTCGTAGGGCCTTGACCAACGGCAGGATCTCACGCGTAAAGATGCCCAGGCCAGCACCAGTCCCGTCGAGCAGCCCGGTGTTGATACGCTGGACGGCATAGAGCGGTTCGAAGAACTGCTCGAACCCGAACCGGCGCGCCGACATCATATGCTCAAGCGCCAGCGTCTTTATCGCTTCCGAACCGTCTGCCCAGGCTGGATCTCCAGCAATATCAGCCATTCGTTGCGCGATCGCTGCTTCCGCCGCTGACTTGTTTGCGGTCGTATGGGGAAGCAGGAAGAGCCGGGCTACCCCCGGTTGCGCATCGGCGCGCGGCCGCTGTTCTTGGCCGTCATCGTCACGCCGAACCTTGTTGATAAGCTCAATGACCCGCGTCGGACAGCGGTGATTCATCTCTTTACGCGGCTTTGCCCAGTCTTCTGGAATGGCTTCGGCAAGGCCGGTCTTTCCATCGGCATAGATGCGCTGCATCGTGTCACCGAACAGGCCCAGGATGAAGCTTTCGCGATGCGCCGCTTGAACGTCGAGCAGCGCATCCATCAGCCGTCGGCTTGTGTCCTGGCTCTCGTCAATCAGCAGGATTGGAAATCGCGTAACTAACAGCCGACGTAGACCAGGCTTGGCCGTCAAGAACTCCGCTGTCATCGCGATCACCTCGGCATGATTGAGGGCATCGCGTGTGCGGTTGTCTCCGGTTGGGCTGTAGATGAACCGCTGAATAGCATCGAGCCCGGCATGGCGTCGGCGCTTACTCTCGATCGAACGGGCACGATCGATCGCGGCCTTGCTCGTCGCGCGGCCCTTGGCCTGCGCTTTTTCCAGTTCCGCGATGTCCTGCAGCATTCGGGCAGCGACCCATTTGCGGATGTCACCGTCGTAGCCGCCGATCAGCGACCAGGCGAAGGCGTGGATGGTCGAGACCTCTACGCGGGGATCGAACTCAAGACGCTGCTTAATCTCGTCGCAGGCGGCATTGGTATAGGTGATGACACCAATCTTCTGTCCGGCGAGCGAGAGACGCCGCCCCTGTTCACGGCACACGATACGGATCGCTTCGACCAGCGATCGCGTCTTGCCGGACCCCGCACCGGCATAGAGGAAGAAGCTTTTAGGCTTGTCGAGATCAAGGCAGGCAAGGATGGTCTCGTCGGCCTTAGCGTCAAAGACATCATCGTCAGGCACGGTGCTCACACGGCTACCTCCACCTTGGGCAGGATCTCGACGCGCTTCTTCTTGAGCTGCAGTAGCAGCCACTCGAGCCCTTCAGCGATGTATCGCGGAACGACAAGATCTTTGAATCCTTCGGTCTCAATCACGTCAAGGGCGAATTCAGCCTTCTTGCCATTCTTGAGGGCAAGGTACATCTGCTCGCCGATTGCGGCGGCCCCGCCGCCTGCCTCGATTGCGTCGCTGAACTTGCGTACGAGACCGGTGCCCTTCAACGCAGCAAAGAACGCCAAATTCTCGAACACCAGCGCGTCCTCGAACGTGTAGGGCAGAGCGATCTCCGGGGCATCGGTTCCCGGCAGCGTCACGGTAAGCGGGGTCTGATAAGCGACACGCACCGCAAAGAGCTGATCTTCAGGCTGCGACTGGATCTTATACGCGACTGGTGCATCGAGCAGCGTGTCGACGTCATCGGTGCCCGGCACCCAGGTCTTGAGGGTCGCATTGTTGGTTTTCTGATCAACACCCATTGCCGGCTGCACCGATGCGCCGCCCGTTTTGTCGAGCGTGTCGAGGTCGGTAACGATAAGGGTAAGTAGGCCAAGATGATCGATCAGCGATTTCAAGCGATGCGCGTGACTGCCGCCAATCTCGAGCAGCGTGATGTAGCATTGGTTGAGCTCGTCGTAATGCGCGCGGATGAAGTTCGGCAGCAGCATGCGCTCGGCCGGACCCTCGACCAAGATGGCCGCGTCGGCGAAGAACAGATCGGCATGCTGAGCACGCAGGTAGCGCGTCACGAACCGCTCGGTATCGTTGCTGGTCCCGAATACCTCGGAGAGGTTGATGACCGTCGAGACCGGCACTTTTGCCACCATGCCGGCCGGCAGCCTGCGGAAGTAACGCAGGCAGGCGAACGACGTCTCGTGTGCGACGTGGCTCGAATGGGTGCTGACGACGAGCTGGGTGCGCAGCTTGTCATTGCCGATCAGGTCGTCATGCGCGCGCAACACCGCATAGGCCTTTTTGATGAAGACCTGTTGCACCTGGGCGTGCAGATGCGCCTCGGGTTCTTCGACGAGCACGAGGTGCAATGGTTCGGTGCTATTAATGACACCGCCCTTTGAGGCCTTGCCCACCCGCATCCAGGCGTCGCGGAAGCTCATAAGCCGAAAGATCATCGAGATGAGGTTCTGATAGCCTAAGCCGTTGTTAGCCTCGGGTAGCCGTAGAAGCGGCATGGTCACACCATCCTCTGCGATGACATCGACTTCAAAGCTGACCGCGGCTGAGTGGTTGAGCCCGTCAATTGCCTTGAGCCGCGTCGAGACTCGAGGCCGGGGATCGGTGACGCCGGGATAGCCCATGCCCTCGACCTCGCTGAACGCCGCCGTGAAGCTTTCGGTCAGCCGCTTATCGAAGGCGTCCTGCGCAGCTTCAATTGCCTGCAGAGCACCGAGATCCTTAGGGTCGGGGCCCTTGGTCGGGTCGAGATGCTTCGCATAATAGCTGCGCAGCTGGTCCGAGAGCCGGTTGCTCGATGCGGACACCGGCGTATCGTCATCATCGTCCCCCGACTGCTCTTCGCCGAAGCCGCGCTGGGCGGGGATATCATGGACCCGGATAAGACCCTTCAGCGGATCGCCCTCGATCGGCAACGAGGCGAGAGGCAGTGCTTGCGGTTGGGCCTGTGATTTGACCGGGTCGACAAGCAGCGCCGGATCGAGCGTATAGGCGCGGATCGTGAAATGCGCAGAGAGCCGCTTGCTGAGAAAGTCGATCAGGTTGGTCGGCCATACCGTTAGCTTGGGCGGGTCGGGCTGCGGATCGACGTCCGGGTGCTCGACCGCGACCGCGGCGATGGCAGCGGCCTTCATGGCCTCGGCATCGGTCACGGCGCCCATGAAATCCTTGTAGAGCAGCCCGAGATCTTTGGGCTCGTACCGTAGCCGGACCCCGAGACGGCCGCCCTCCCAGTCTAGCGTCGGTATGAGATCGCGCACATGGTGCATCTCGCCCGTCTCGACATGAAGCCAGAGATCGAGCGTCGGCAACGAACTCACCCACGGTGCGATCGTCAGATCGACGACTTCATCCGCATCGCGTGCTGCAATCCAGCTTTCACCGAGCGTAATAAGGTTCGGCCAGTGGCATAGAGTCAGGTCGTGAATCTCAAACGGGCAGCGTCGCGGCGAGAGGAACCGCCGCATTGCAAGCATCGCCGAGGTCTTGCCGCTATTGTTTGCCCCGACAAACAGCGTTGTTGTGGTAGAAAGATCGACACGCGCGGACAGCAGCTTCCTAAAATTGGCAATCTCGACAAACTCGATGTGCACGCGGACCCTCCCGGCTTTTGGGCTATATAATGTGACGCCAAATTCTTGAGACGCAACACTATTGGCGCCTGACCTGCTGCCGCATCTGAGTTGGGAAGCCAAAGCCAAGCCGTGAGACCGTTGTGGATTTTCCCAATTTCACAACCGCTCTTTCGCGGCGCTGTTGTCGCCACCATCTCCAGGGTGTTTCGTCGGCCCTTCGCTATAACGCGTCAGCTTCGCCGGGCGAGGAGAGGTCGATGGCTGGCATGGAAATGATGTTTGACGCGATGATGTCGGCGGGCGGCGCAATGACGGTGGGCGCGGTCGAGCAGCGCCTGCCGAGGCTCGCCGCGCGGTTGGACAAATTCGACCGGGCGGCGACGCTGGCGAAGTTAGGTGGTCTTCTGCGGCGCACGGCAGCGTTGCGATCGCGCCATCACCGGTGCGTCGGCCTCGAACCAATCCAGATCAATCATCTCTGGATCGAGATGTAGATGCGATCACGGATCTCAGCTTGGCGCTGACGGACTAACGCAGACGTCCATTGCGGCGAAGATGCTCGGGATAATCCGGTGCGCCGCCCAAAATCGCGAGCCGGTCCATTCCTGTGGGGGGAGCCGGAGGATTGTCCGCCAGCCAGGCGCGATATGCCTCTTCAGTGTCGAAGTCTGGCGTCTGATGGGAGAAGTCGCTCAGACGTCCGCAGCTGATGCAATGATAGGCTTGGGATGCCTCCTGGAAGTGCATCCCGCACATGGCACCACAGAATGGACAGCATTCTTCGAATTCGAGGTCCGCCCATTCCCAGACACCGAGATATTCTGGGACGGCGTCACGATCATGGCCGATGATTTCGAATGCGTCGGCATGCCGAGCGACGAAGCCATCGCTGCCGGCGTGCACCAGATCCTCCAGAATTTTGCCGGGCTCGAGATGGAACCACTCGCCTGCGACGCGGTGGGCATGGTACTTGCGGTGCAACTCTGCCTCAAGGAGGCTTTCCGTATTGGACTCAATCCACCCAACCAGCACCAGCGTATGCGGATTTCCGGTCTGTAGCGCGTCGCGGCGCTGTTAAATGTCCTTGGCGCGTCCAATTTTCAGCAACGGCTCGCCAGCGCTCAATTGGTAGATGAAGTAGACAGGCATAGCTCTTGCACTTTCAGTTTGAGCACTGACGGAAATCTCTATTGGGCGGGGCGGAAGTTCGCTGATGCGGGTCGTTCCTACGCGACATATCATCACGTCCATTTCCTCCACTCAACACTTTGTCTACACGCTGAGTTATGCCTCACTGCCGGAGCGAGTCAGTTTCCTCGCCCCGAACTTCGCTTGGCCGATAGAAGAATCATCGCCAATCATCTAATTGGCAGGCATTCATTGCAATCTCCTGAGAGACTATGCCTTCATTGTTAGAGAACGCGACTGCTTCGATCCGGATGGGAGTCGAGGATTTCCGCCAGCAGGATCACGATCGCGATATTTCAGCGGTCCGTAATTTCTATGCGGGTGTGCTCCTGCTTGCGAAGGAGGCGCTGATCCGAGCAGTCCCGAATGCTGATCCGCAGCACGTCATTGGTGCCAAGCTTAAGCCTGTGCCAGACGGTCAGGGCGGCATCGAGCTGGCACAAGTAGGCCATTCGACCATAGACTTTCAGCAAATCGGTGAACGCGCCAAAGATTTCGGAATATCCTTGGACCATAAGGCGCTCAAAGCGCTCAACACCATCCGCAACGATATGGAACATCACTACACATCGGAGTCGGCGACCGCGATCCGCGCGGCGATCAGCAAGGGTTTTCCGGTTGTGGCTTCCCTGTTTCGCCAGATGGAGGAAGATCCAGTCGCGCTTTTGGGAGAAGCATGGACAACCATGCTGGAAACTAAGGAGTTGTACGACCAAGAGCTCCGGGAAGCGCGGGCCACACTAGAGAAAATTAGATGGCGATCTTCCTCAATCATGGCTGAAGTCATCAAATGCGGAGATTGTCAGTCCGAGCTCGTCGAGCAGGTCGAACCCGAAAACGAGAGCCAAGATTACGCACAGCTGCGCTGCAAGACCTGCGGGCAAGATGTAGATGTAGCCGATGCCATCGAACAGGCGATCGAGAAGGCGCATGGAGCCGAGGCGTATGTCCGTTACAAGGATGCATTCGAGGATGGCCCGATCTATCAGTGTCCCGTTTGCGGGCGGTCGACGTTGTTGGAAGGGGAAGACGGTTGTGCGAACTGCGGCGAAGCTTTGGATTTTAACGCTGAATGTTTTCGCTGCGGAGCAGGCATCAGCATACAGGATTATCTAGACGGGCTCGATGAAGGGCTTTGCTCCTACTGCTCTCACATGCAGGAAAAGATTTTGCGGGAAGACTGAGATGCTTCCTCGCTCATGTCCAAATTGAGGCAATCAGGCAGTTGCCCTAGTGGCGCCCCATCGACAGTTGCTTTTTGATTTGGACGTCTGCCAGGCAGATCTAAACGACCTTTTTTCGTCGGCAGCGGAGTCAGAGTAAGCGTCAGCTATTCCCGCAATCCGGCTCCTGATTGGACAGTCGTTTACACCGGCTTTCCGCCGTGGTCGGGGCTCCAGAGAATGTTTGGTTCTGGGAAACTGAAATGAGAACCTGAAAGGCAACGATGGGTCGAGGGCGGCAAAGGCTTCTACGCGCCCAACCAAGCCGTTCAACTGGGAAAATGGCGTGCCCATGAGTCGCCAGTCCGCTTGTGACCGGGGCTGGGACTAAGCCGCCATTTGGCGCCCGCAGCGCCAATGGCGGCTATTGTCAAAAGCGGCCGCAGCTGCGACGTCTCAGCCAGATTGTGAAATGACTGGGGTCTGCGCTTGCACTCCATCAAATCGGGTCCGCCATCGATCGACGAATGCAGCAATTGCCGGAAGCACGAGCAATGTGAGCGCCGTGGAGGTTATGAGACCTCCGATCACGACGGTCGCCAATGGTCGTTGAACTTCCGCGCCAGTTCCGGTTGCTAGCGCCATCGGAACGAACCCGAGGCTTGCGACCAGTGCCGTCATCAGCACGGGACGCACGCGCTCCATGGCGCCATCGATGATTGCTTTGTCCCCGCCCGCACCGTCGTCCCGTCGCTTACTGATTGCGCTCATCATCACGAGGCCGTTGAGGACCGCGACGCCTGACAATGCAATAAACCCTACCGCCGCAGTGATCGAGAACGGGATGCCGCGCAACAGCAGCGCGAAGACGCCGCCCGCAAGCGCCATCGGCACGGCCGAGAACACGATGGCTGCGGGAATAAACCCGCCAAGCGCCAGATAGAGCAGCGCATAGATCGCGACGAAGCAGATCGGCACGACTATCAAAAGCCGCAGCCGTGCCGATTGCAGGCTCTCGAACGTGCCGCCCCATTCCGTGTACATGCCCGGCGGCAGCGTCATCGCCCCGATCCGTGCCTGCGCGTCCGAGACGAACCCGCCCAGATCGCGACCGCGAACATTCACCTGAACGGTGACCATGCGCTTGCCATTCTCACGGCTGATCTGGTTGAGACCCTGCGTGTAGCTGAACCGCGCCACTTCCCTCAGCGGGATCGATCGCGCGACCTGCCCGTCCGAAGCGGGCAGCATGATCGGGATAGCCCCCAGCGTTTCGAGATCGTCGCGCTGCGCGTCGGGAAGCCGGACCACGACCGAGAAGCGTCGGTCGCCTTCGAACAGAAGGCCGGCCTCGCGACCGCCGAGCGCCGCGGATACCGTGTTCGCAACCTCCTCGACCGTCAGACCGTAGCGGGCCGCCGCCAGTCGATCGATCTTGACGTCGAACGTCGGCGCACCGTCGGTCTGTTCGGCGCTGACATCTCCCGCACCGGGGATCGAGCGCAGCACGCCCGCGATGCGCCGCGCCTCACCGCTCATCTGGTCGAGATCGTCGCCATAAAGCTTGACCGCTACATCGGCGCGCACGCCCGCAATCAACTCGTTGAACCGCATCTGGATCGGCTGCTGAATCTCGGTGCGGTTGCCGATCAGCGGCTTCATCCGCGCCTCGATGCGCTTGAGGATATCCTCCTTGCTCCGCACCTCGGCCGGCCACTCACTCTCGGGCTTGGGAATGACATAGGTGTCCGAAGCATTTGGCGGCATTGGATCGGTGCCGAGATCGGCGTTGCCGTTCTTGGAAAAGACCAGCGCCACCTCGGGCAGGGTCTTGAGGGCATTCTCGATCTGGAGCTGCATCTGCGTCGACTGATCGATCGAGGCGGACGGCACCCGGAAGTTGGTGACCGTGATGTCCTTCTCGTCGAGCTGAGGCATGAACTCCTCACCGAGCAGCCCGAACGCGAGCACGGCCGCGAGGAATATGCCCGCGCCGCCGAGTACGAACGGCAAAGGGCGAGCGACTGCGCGTTCGAGCAGCGGGGCGTACTTCTCCTTGAACCATCGGATCGGCTTGACCTCTGTCTCGCTGACCTTGCCCTTGATGAGGATCGCCAGCATCGCCGGAACGAAAGTCAGCGACAGGACGAACGCGCTCGCCAGCGCGACCATGAGCGTCACCGCCATCGGCGAGAAGGTCTTGCCCTCGATACCCTGGAAGGTGAGCAACGGCACGAACACGAGGAAGATGATGAGCTGGCCATAGACAGTTGGGCGGATCATCTCCTTGGCCGCAAGCGTGGTCTCTTCAAGCCGCTCGTCCATGCTCAGCAACCGCCCTTCATGCTCCTGTCGTTCGGCAAGGCGCCGCAGGGCGTTCTCGACGATGATCACCGCGCCATCGACGATCAGGCCGAAGTCGAGGGCGCCCAGACTCATGAGATTGCCCGAGACGCCGAGGCCATTCATCCCCGCCGCCGTCATCAACATGGTGATCGGGATGACCGCCGCGGTGATCAGGGCCGCGCGGACATTGCCGAGCAGCAGGAACAGGATAACGATGACCAGCAATGCGCCTTCGACGAGGTTCTTCTCGACCGTCGCGATCGTCGCGTTGACCAGCTTCGATCGGTTGTAGACCGGCTCGGCGAAGACGTCGGGCGGCAGCGCCTTGTTAATCTCGGTCAGGCGCTCGGCGGCGCTGTTGGCGACGATGCGGCTATTCTCGCCGACCAGCATCAGCACGGTCGAGATGACCGCCTCCGATCCCATGCGACTGCCCGAGCCGGTTCGCACCGCGCCGCCGATCACGACCTGCCCGACATCCTTGACCCGCACCGGGGTGCCGCCGCGGGTCGCGACCACCGCTTCTTCGATCTCGCTGATCGAGCGGAGCCGCGCGTCGGCACGCACAAGGAAGCTTTCACCGGCGCGCCGCACATAGTTGGAGCCTGCCGACAAATTGGCCTTCTCCAGCGCATCGGCCAGCTCGGTGATCGAGAGGCCGTAGGTCGCGAGCGCATTGAGGTTCGGCTCGACCAGATATTGCTTCACATAGCCGCCGTTGGAATCGACGCCGGCAACGCCTTTCACGTTGCGCATCTGCGGACGGATGATCCAGTCCTGCACGGTGCGCAGATAGGCTGCCTTCGCCAGTTCGGTAGTCAGCCGCTCACCCTCGGGCGTGAGGTAGCTGCCGTCGGTCTGCCAGCCGGGCTTGCCATCGACATGCTCGGCACCGCCCTTGCCGTCGGGGTGACGAAAGGCGACCGAATAGAAGAAAATCTCGCCAAGGCCGGTGCTGAGCGGCGCGAGATTGGGCTGGACGCCGGCCGGAAGGCTGTCCTTCGCCTGCGCGATCCGCTCGGTCACCTGCTGGCGCGCGAAATAGATGTCGGTCGAATCCTCGAACACGGCGGTCACCTGACTGAAGCCGTTGCGCGAGAAGCTGCGCGTCATCTGCAGCCCGGGAATACCGGCGAGCGCGGTCTCGACCGGGAAGGTCACCTGTTTCTCGATATCGACTGGACCGAGCGTGGGCGCGAAGGTGCTGATCTGCACCTGCCGGTTGGTAACGTCGGGAACCGCGTCGATCGGCAGTTTGGTGATCTGCCACGCGCCGAAGCCGATGACGATGAGCGTGAGGAACGCGACGAGCCATCGTCCGCGAACCGAGAGCGCAAGGATGCGACCGATCATTCCGCCGACTCCTTCTCGAGTTCGGCCTTGAGCAGAAAGGCGTTGGTCGTAGCGATCTGTGTCCCGCCCTTGAGGCCGGAGACGATCGCGACCAGCCCGCCACTGCGCGCGCCTGCCTGCACCGTCTGCGCCCTGAACCCGGCGGCTGTGCGAACGAACACTACCGTGCGCTCGCCGAGCGTCTGCACCGCATCCTGTGGCACCATCACGCCGCTTTTGGTCGCGCCGCCACTGGCGAAGATACGCGCCTGCACGAGCTGCCCTGGCGCAAGCACGCTGCTCCCGGCACTCGCCTCGATGACGACGGTCGCCCCCCGAGTTTGCGCATCGACGACCCCGGTCGACGACCGGACCCGCCCGGCGATGATCGCGCCATCGGCGAGGCTCAACTCGACGCGGTCACGCACCCGCACGCGGGTCGCATCAGCGGGCGGCACGCTCGCCGTGATCTGCAACCGGCTGGGATCGGCGACGCGGAACAACTCAGCTTCGGCGGAGACGAACTGGCCAAGATTTGCCGACGCGGCGGTCACGCGCCCGCTGACCGGGCTCACCACTGCGACCGAGCGGCCGTCACCCGCCACCCGCGCGGCCCCTGCGGCGGCGCTGGCACGCATCGCATCTGCGCGGGCAACCGCGAGATTGGCTTCGGCGGTTTCATAATCGGCGCGCGGGCTGACGCCCTGGGCCAGCAGGCTGCGCTCGCGCGCCAGCTGCTTCGTGGCGAGCGTGACCCGGGCACTTGCCGCCGAGCGGTCGGCGGCGATCGCCGAAGCGTCGCGGCTCTCGACCAGCGCCAGCGTTTCGCCTGCGCGCACCGGATCGCCGATGCGCTTGAAGATGCGAACGACGGTACCGGCCGCGCGCGGTGTCAGCACCGCTTCGGCGTCGGGAGTCGAATCCACCGTGGCGCTGGCTGCGATCGCGGCGTCGAGTTCGCCTGAGGCAGACTGCGCCACCACGATCTGCGAGCTGCGGATACCAGCAGCGTCGATGGCGACATCGTCGCCCGGCTTCGCCTCGGCGGCGGGGGTTTGCGCAGCGGGTGGCGCGGGCTGGGTGAAACGGGCGATGCCGAACCCGGCGCCGGCGGCAAGCAGGAGAGCGACGGCGGAGCCGATATACAGGCGGTTCTTGTCGGAGGTCATGGGATCAGGTCTCCGGTGATGGTGCGGCCCTGGAGGCGGGCGAGCGTAGCGTTGGCGGCGAAGCGCGCGGCGAGCGTGTCGAGCACGACCCCGCGAGCACTGCCGAGATTGTGGCGGGCGGTGAGCAATTCGATCAGCGGTGCCTTGCCGGATTCATAGGCGATCCGGGCGAGCCGATAGGCTTCATCGGCCGTTGCGAGCGACGCTTGCGCGGCCGTCACGCGGCTCTCGCTCGCCTCGGCCTGGGCGATGGCGCCGCGCAGTTCGGCTTCGGTCTCGATCCGCGCAGCCTCGGCGCGCGAGGCCGCTCCCTGCGCCTCGGCGCGGACCGCGGCGACATTGCCGCGATTGCGGTCGAACAGCGGCAGGGGCACCGAGACCCCGACGATCATCGCGGTCGCATTGTCGCGCTCCAGACGGCGCACGCCGAGCTGCCCGGTGACGTCCGGGATTGCGCGCTTCTCCTCGACCCGGATGCGCAGCGCCGCCGCGTCGCGTTCGGCGAGCGCCAACCGGTAGATCGCCGAGCTGCCGGCATCGACCGGGCCGACGATCGCCGGCCGCTCGAACATGGCGAGCACCGAGCCGCTGATGCCGGTAAAGGTCTGGGGCGCACCGGCAAGGGCGGACAGCCGCGCCAGCGCGCCGGTCAAATTGGCGCGTGCGAGGTCGCGATCGGCCCGCAGCGCGTTCAGCGCGGACTCGGCCTGAAGACTCCGCAATCTTGCTTCCTTGCCGACATCAACCAGCGCGCGTGCGAGCTTCAGGTCGGCCTCGGCTTCCTCGACCTCGTCATCAGCCAGTTCGACGCGGCGCTGGGCGATTTCAACCATGGCGTAGGCGAGCGCGAGATCGTGGGCATAGGTCGCCCTGGCACCCGAGGCTCTTGCTCTCGCGACGCCAACCTCGGCCTCTCCGGCAGCAATACGCGCCGAGCGCTTGCCGCCCAGTTCGAACGGCTGGTTATACTGGAGCGTGTTCTCCGCCCCGTCGAAGCCGCGATAGGGGGCGCGGCCCGCGATGTTCTCGGCCATCACGCTGACGGTCGGGTTGGGGCGGGCACGAGCCTGTTCGGCAAGCCCTTCGGCGCGAGCGACATCGGCGGCAATCGCTGCCGAACGGGGTGCGTTCTCGCTGTCGCGCAGCAAGGTGGCGAAGGGCGGCGCAACCTGCGCGCGCACTGACTGGACAAGCAGCAGCGCGCCGCTCGCGACCAGCATGCCGGTCACCGCAATGCGCGGCAGCCGGCCTGAATAGGCTCTCATGGATCAATCCCCTTAACGGCATGTCGAACGCGCGCCAGATCGGCGCCGAGCGTTCAGCCGCGTGGGGGTCGCAATATCTCGACGGGCCTCGCCGAGACCGGCAGGCTGGTGGTGACCAGCGTCCAGCGCAGCGACACGATGAACAGCGTTACGCTAACCAGCGGTCGCGAAGAGAGGTCCACGGTCTGGGCAACGGCATGAGCTGCCAGATGGAGCGCGTCCGACGGATCGGGCTGATCCGAGGGAGCATGGTCATGGTGGTCGGTATCGATGCTCGCGGCATGAACTGGCGCATGGCTGTGCGGCAGGCCGTCATGCCAGGTCGCAAGCCCGATCACGCCGATCATGGCGAGCAGTCCCAACAATGCGGCGACGCACTGCAGACGGCTCGCCGGCGCGCGGCGGGAAGCAAGGACCAACGGTCGGGCCATGGCGCGCAACCTATCGCCACGGTGCATGAGCGGCAAGTAATCCCGCACTATCGCAAATATTGCTGTCATGACCGGCGCGGCCAGCGTGGATGAAGATCGTCGATCACATAGTCG
The DNA here is from genome assembly GCA_002695185.1 of Erythrobacter sp. The sequence continues at coordinate 7,661 of NZOF01000098.1, read as the reverse complement.
TGTCCCGACTTTCCGTGATCGCGCCAGTGCGGATGATCGGCCGGAAGATCGTCATGATTGTGTTCGACCGTGGTCGCGTCGCGTGCCGGCCAGACCAGCAAAGCCGCAACCGTACCGAAAGCCGCCAGACCCGCCATGGCGGCAAACGCCGCTGACAACCCAGAGGCCGCACCCAGCTGCCCGGCGAGCGGATAGGCTATCAGCCAGCAGACATGGCTGAGCGCGAACTGGGCCGCGAACAGGGCCGGCCGGTCCTCGGCGTTCGCCGAGCGCTTGATGAGGCGGCCCGATGGCGTGATGCTTGCCGCATAAGCCATGCCGAGGAACGGCCAACCGATGAGAATGACCGGCCATGCGAGCGAGTGGCCCGGCGCCGTCAAGCCGGCTGCGGCAAGGCCCGCGAGCAATATGGCCAGCGCCACCGACGCGATCAGCATCACGCGCCGATCGGAAAACCGGTCGAGAATGCGCGGCAGTGCAAAGGCGGCCAGCATCGAACCACCGCCATAGGCGGCGAGCGTGATCGCGACCTCGCGCTGGCCGAGCCCGAGCGCGCGGACGATCACGACCGTGTTGACGATGACCATCGCGCTCGCGGCAGCGGCGGAAAGCGTGACCGCGAGCAAGCCGCGCAGACGCGGCGTGCGCAGATAGATGCGGATGCCGCGCGTGGTCTTGGCATATATGCCGTCGCGGACGGCGGTCGATTGACTGACGAGGCTGGGCAGGCCGGAGCTGACGACGAGCGCGGCCGATGCAAGGAAGCCGAGGGCGGTGCCCGAGAACAACCAGTGGAAGTTTATCACGGTGAGCAGCGCGGCCGCCAGGACCGGACTGGTCAGTGTCTCCATGTCGTAGGCGAGCCGGGAAAGAGAGAGCGCGCGGGTATAGTCGCGCTCTTGCGGCAGCACATCGGGAATGGTCGCCTGAAAGGTCGGTGTGAACGCGGCCGATGCCGATTGCAGGACGAAGATCAGGACGTAGATCTGCCAGACTTCGCTGACGAACGGCAGGAACACCGCGACGCCGGCCCGGACGAGGTCGAGCGCCACCAGCAGGGCCTTGCGCGGTACGCGATCGGCGAAGGCGCCCGCAATCGGCGCGACGAGGATATAGGCGACCATCTTGATGGCGAGCGCCGTGCCGAGCACGGCACCGGCATTGCCGCCGGCAAGGTCATAGGCAAGCAGCCCGAGCGCCACCGTCGCGAGGCCGGTGCCGACCAGCGCGATCACTTGGGCGAGGAACAGATGGCGATAGACGCGATTGGCGAGCACCTCGAACACCCACATCCCATATCCCCCCTGGGGGATACATGTCTATCCCCCCGGGGGGATATTTTCTCGACAGCGATCGTCGCCCGTGGGATAGGATTGCATGGCCCATCAGACCCATTCCTCCCATCCCGCGATCATCAAGCGCCTCAATCGTGCGGCGGGGCACCTCAAGAGCATTGTCGGGATGATCGAGGAGGAGCGCGCCTGCGTCGACATCGCCCAGCAATTGCAGGCGGTGGAAAACGCTATCGCCAGCGCCAAGCGAGCGCTGATCAACGACCATATCGATCACTGCCTCGTCCACGCCGAGGAAGGCGAAGGCCCACAGCACGCGATCGACCAGTTCCGCGCCATCTCCAAATATTGGTGAGGGGCTCTCGTCAGCCGCGCGCGATGGCAGCCGCCCGCGCGTAACGCCGGTCGACCTCCTCCCAGTCGAGATTGGCGAACCAGGCGTCGATATATTTGGCGGCCTGCGTGCCATAGTCCATGTGGAAGCTGTGCTCGTACATATCGAGCACCAGCAGCGGAATGCCGGCGGCCGGCGCATGCATATGGTCCCACGACCAGCTGGTGCCGAGCGCGCCGGTGTGGAGATTGTAGGAGAGGATCGTCCAGCCCGATCCGCCGGCGAGCGACATGGCAGTGCGCCGATATTCGGCCTCCCAGGTCGCGAACGAGCCATAGGCGGCGTCGATCGCCTGCTTGATCCGGCCGCCCGCCTGACCGTTGCCGCCAAGCCCGTCGAAATAGAGTTCGTGCAGCACGACCGAGCCGGTCCGGTGCGCCTCTTCGCGCTTGAGACCGCCATATATCGCTGGCGGCGCATCCTTGTCGGCAAGGGCCGAGGCAAGACGCGACCGCACTGCGTTCAGCGTCTTGACCGACCCCTGATAGTTGTTCTCCCAATGCGATTTCAGCAGTCGCTCCGAAAGGCCGGGCAGCTTGGCGGGATCGAACTTGAGCGGCTTGGGCTGGAAGCTGCCGGTGAAGGCGGGTACGGGAGCGGCGACGCCCGATTGCGCAACCGCACCATCGGCTGCGGCGACGAGCAAGGCGCTCGCTCCAAGGGTTTTTACAGCACCTCGTCGTGTAACGTCGGTCATGGGCTCATACTCCTTGAGCGAAAAGGAACCAGGCCGCGCCGATCGCCGCGGAGCCGGCGAGGACGGTGAGCACACCTAGCTTGAAGCGGAAGATCGCCAGTGCGGCGGCGGCCGACAGCAGCGCCGCCGGCCAGTTGATCGAGGCCAGCACCGGCGCGTCGAAGCGGTGGCCCATGATTCCGATCGGCTGCACGCGGCCGAACAGCGTGTGGATCGCGAACCAAATGGCGAGGTTGAGGATGACGCCGACGACCGCGGCCGTGATCGCGGTCAGTGCTGCCGACAAGGCCTTGTTACCGCGCAGCCGCTCGATGAACGGCGCACCGGCAAAGATCCAGAGGAAGCACGGCACGAAGGTGACCCAGGTGGTCAGGATGGCGCCGAGCGTCGCGGCGATTAGCGGAGCCAGCCCGCCGGCATCGCGATAGGCCGCGAGGAAGCCGACGAACTGCGTGACCATGATCAACGGCCCGGGCGTGGTCTCCGCCATGCCGAGCCCGTCGAGCATCTCGCCGGGCTTGAGCCAGCCATATTGGTCGACCGCCTGCTGCGCGACGTAGGCGAGCACCGCATAGGCGCCGCCGAAGGTCACCACCGCCATCTGGCTGAAGAACGTGGCGATGCGCGCATAGACGTCGTCGGAACCAAGCAACAGGACGAGCGCCAGCACTGGTGCAAGCCAGAGCATGAGCAGCGCGCCCGAGATCTTGAGCGACCACCCGAGATTGGCGCGGGCATGCTCGGGCAGCGCTTCTCCCAGCGCGGTATCACGGTCATGCACGATCGCGCCGCCGCCCGGACCATGGCCCCCGCCGCCGCGAAACGCTGGACTGCCAGATCGGCCGCCGACATAGCCGACAATGCCGGCGAGCAGCACGATCAGCGGGAACGGCGCGCCGAGGAAGAAGATCGCGACGAAGGCGGCGACGGCGATACCGCGCATGACACTGTTCTTGAGCGCGCGCGATCCGACGCGAACCACCGCTTGTACCACCACCGCCAGCACGGCGGCCTTGAGCCCGAAGAACAGGCCCTCGATCAGCGGGACATGCCCGAGTAATACGTAAACGTAACTGAGCCCGAGGATCGCGAGGAAGCCCGGCAGCACAAACAATGTGCCTGCGACCAGCCCGCCTTTCGTCTTGTGGAGCAGCCAGCCGATATAGATGGCGAGCTGTTGGGCTTCCGGCCCCGGCAGGAGCATGCAGTAGTTGAGCGCGTGGAGAAATCGCTCCTCGCCGATCCAGCGTTTCTCATCGACGAGGATGCGGTGCATCACCGCGATCTGCCCGGCCGGGCCGCCGAAACTCAGTGCTGCGATCCGCGCCCAAACCCGCACCGCTTCGCCAAAGGCAATGCCGTGATCATGCGCCTTGAGCCGGAGCGCGATCTGCTCGTCGGTGATAACGCTGCTCATCGCTCGACCCTCCGGGCACTGAAAAAGGCGTGGAACTGGTCGAGCGCATCGCCGGCCTTTGCGATACGCTCCAGATCGTCGTCGGTGGATGCGCACACGCCCGACAGCATCGCGCCGAGACCCGCTGTTTCAGGCCGGTTGAACTTGGCGTCAGCAATGTCGAGGTCGTGGATGATCTCGCCGATTGCGACGAGTCCGGCGTCTTCGCCCAGGCCTGCGCGCATGACGATGGTCTCGAAGCTGCACCGATCCTCTTCATGAGTGAACTCTGCATCGGCCATGTCGAAGCGAAGCTCTCCGGCTTCGGGCGCATAGCTGCGTCCATCGACGAACTTGAAGACTGCATTGCGGTCGATGAACCGGCGGATGAGCCAGGCACAGGCGATGCGATCGACATGCACGCCGCGCCGGGTCACCCAGGTTTTACCGATTAGATCGCGCGGTTCGTCCGAGGCCGGCATCGACCGACTGACGTCGGGATGCTGGTAGCGCTGACGGTCAAGCTCGGCGAGCGCAGCCTCGGCATCCTGCCGCCCATGTGCCCCAAAGAAGTCGAGCATTGCGGCGTCGCCGAGGCGCTTCTCCAGCTTCACGATCTCGGCGCCGCTTGCCGGCCCGGTTTCAAGCAGCAGGCGGGCCGCCTGCGCTATCTCGGAATAATCGGCATCGCGCGCGGCATCGAATAATCCGCGCACGTCGGCATCGCTCTGTCCCGCCAGCAGGATCGCATCGAGCAGGATGGCGTCGCCGCCCGCCACGACGATCTCCTCCAGCAAGACGCGTAGGGTCGCTTCGTTCGCATCGCTCTTGGGAAGGACGTGCACAGCATTCTTGAGCGGCACCGCCCCGATCGTCTGGAGCCTCCGCCAGACCTTCACCCGCAGATAGGGTGGCTTGGTCGGGAGCTGATGGAGCAGAGCCAGCCAGTTCGCAGTTTCGATCGATGCCATAATGGTGCATGTATATCATACAATGCGATTCGATAGAACACATATATCACAACTAACTTGGCTGGTATCAGCGCTGGTCGTGGCTACCGCTCCAGGCGCCGCGCAGGCGCAGCAGGCAGGCGACGGCTTGTCGCTCTCGGGCGCGATGCGCCTGCGCTACGAGGTCATCGACGGTCAGCCGCGTGTCGGATTCAATCAAAGCGATGATCTCGTGAACCTGCGCACCAACATTCTCGCCGAATATCGTTCGGACCATTGGCGTGCGGCGATCGAGCTCTACGACAGCCGCGTGTGGGGCGAGGGTGATGGGACGCCCGTCACCACCAACGAGGTCAACACGCTCGAGCCGGTCCAAGCCTATGTCGCGGGCGACTTCGACAATGTGTTCGGGAAGGGTTCGAAGCTGACGCTGACCGCCGGGCGCATGATGCTCAATCTCGGCTCGCGCCGGCTGGTCGCCGCCGACGACTATCGTAACACTACCAATGGCTATTCCGGGCTTCGCGCGGATATATCGGCGCGCGGCGGTTGGAAGGCGACGCTGATATACACGTTGCCGCAGGTTCGGCTTCCTGACGACAATGCCAGCCTGCGCAGCAGCAAGGTCAGGCTCGACCGCGAGAGTTTCGATCTCGTGCTCTGGGGCGGCCAGATCAGTAAGGCGAAGGCGATCGGCCCGGCGATGGCTGAGATGACCTATTTTCATTTGGGGGAGCGCGATGCGCCAGGCCGTCCGACCCGAGATCGGTCGCTCGATACCATCGGTGGCCGGCTCATCGCAGAACCGCGCGCCGGCAAGGTCGATTTCGAGATGGAAGCACTCTATCAGACCGGTCACATCAGCATGTCGACGGCCGCGCTTGCGCCTTCGCAGTTGGTAAGGGCGAGCTTTCTGCACGCGGATGTCGGCTTTAGCTTTGCCGGTCCTTGGAAACCGCGCCTATCGATCGAATTCGATCGGGCGAGCGGCCACAAACCAGGTGGCCATTACGGGCGCTTCGATACGCTTTTCGGCATGCGCCGCGCCGAGCTGGCACCGGCCGGCCTGTATAATGCCATCGGGCGCGCCAATCTCGTGACACCTGGTGTTCGACTAGAGGCGACACCGAACAAGCGGCTCGACTGGTTAGTCGTTTATCGCGCGATGTGGGCTGACGCGCGTGAAGACAGTTTTTCTACGACCGGCGTCCGCGATGCCGGCGGGCTGTCGGGAAGCTTTGCCGGGAATCAAGTTGAAGTGCGGCTTCGTTACTGGCTTGTTCCTGATCGACTACGTTTCGAATTTGATGGGCTTTTGCTGGCGAAGGGGCGTTTGCTCCGTGAAGCGCCCAACGCACCGGCAAAGGGATGGACGCGCTATGGGTCATTCAATCTCACCGCCGTTTTCTAAGCGACTTAGAATTTTGTTCTGGGAGCCGGGCAATGTGAGTGGATCGCATGGCGGACGCTATCGTAGCGCTGTAGCGTAGGCATATTGCCCATCTTCATCGGGCTGAGCCCGCCAAGCTGTCTCGCAAAGTTCGGGCGTTCTCGATAGATTGCTGACGACCGATGATGGGGCGCGATGCTGATGGTCCGCTTGGACCGGAATGATCGGCCGCTTTCGGCATACCCAGACCTTATAGGGAGCAGTTGTGAACGACTGAGTCTGGTCGGCAGCCGACACCGAGTGAGCGTCAGCTATCTCAGAAACCCAACTCGGAACCGGACGGTCGCCTACCGGCCAGAGCCGGACACATGCGCCTCCTTCGGAAAACACGCTCTCGCATCCGGGAACATACACATGAGCAGCTGCGGGAGCGTTTGCTCGATTGGATCATCGAAGCCGGCCAGGAGCTTCACGAAGAGTGCCCATTCCGTAAGGATCGTCATCACGCCCCGCACGGCTATCAAGGGCGGCGGGAATCCGTCGTCGATGGCATCCCGCTAACGCTGTCGCTGCGTGTGCACTGGTCCGAAAGTGGGCGCCACGACGGGGCGCTGTTTCTCTCGCGAAAGGCAGGGGTTGATATTGAGGAACAGCGACTGATTCGTATGCGGACGGCCTTGGACAAGAAACTGCCCAAGCTGACTGAATGCACGGTTCTGGGCGATACGACCTTCCTCATTCTCGAATGGTCCGACATTGCGCTCAGCAACCATGTGGTCATAGGCCGCGCGCTCGAAGCCGCGCTCGCTGGACGGAGCGACTGCCCAGATTACGTCTTTTTGGCTGATACCGCGACCGAGCAGTGGCACTTCTTCCAGCCCGTCATAGCTGGAAATTCTCGATCGACATGGAGTACATTGAGATCGACAGGCGGATGGAGACCCGTTTGGCGTGACGATCGTGCCTAACGCGGATCTCCACAGCAGCCGCTGTTAACGCGAACTGACGACTTGCAGATGCGCGGATGATCTGCGACCTACGCAGTGTCGTCGATCAAACCCGGCGATGGGGCGTGGAAACCCCGAATTCGGTAGACTCGGTTTCTCTATGAGGCCGGGTGGCATGCGCGCATGTCCAACCCGTGAGGGTAAAGGCGCATGCGCCTGCTCTACCGATCAGGTTTCCAACACCCGGCTTTTGCCGGTCGCCCTTGTCGAAACAGAGGGGTGACCCAATGCACTTGAAATTTAACGGCAAGCTTAGCCCCAGCAGCCTCGAGCAGATCACTGGCCCTTTAATGGAGTTCCTCGAGCGGGAGGGGATCACTCAGATTGACGAGGTTTCGCTCAACCTTCGTGCGTGGCGGGGCGAGGTCCGAACGCAGATCATAAATGCTGATGCCCGGATCGTCAGCTTGTCCATTCCTGCGGAAGAGATCCTTGAGTGAGGATCAGCGTGCAATAGGCACCCCCTTCGTGGGGTGATCGGCGTGCAAAAAGGACCCCTTCATCCCGGGGATTTAGTCGGCCGACTGGTTTTGAT
>NZOF01000097.1 GCA_002695185.1 Erythrobacter sp. | reverse complement strand
GCATCGCTACCCGCTACGACAAGCTCGCCAGAAACTTCCTATCAGCCGTAAGCCTCGCTGCCGCCGTAGCGTTCTGGCTCTGAACGAGTCTGGACCCTAACCCCCGGTCAGAAAAGCGCTTCAGCGTCCTGCTGATTTGCCCGCGATCAAGGTGAAGCGCTCTTCCGATTTCGGCGGCGGTGGGTGCCGAGCGACGAGCGAGTTCGTAGAGTATCCGCGCTTCACTCAGGGTGAAGGGACTGCCATCGAGGTGCGGATTGAGCAGGCCGAGCCTGTTTGTATAAGCCCGATTGAAGCCCCGCAAGGCCGCAATATCCTGTGCATGCTCGTCCTGCGCCATCGTCGAATTCCATTGTTGATCGAATCAACATTGCAAAATGTTGATTCGATCAACAACTGCAAACTCTGCCAATTGTTGGTCGGCTAGTCTTCGAACCTATCGTGTCTTGAAATGGGCAGCACGTTGCGCTGCTGCACCGTCTCACCGCCGATGCTCATTCCAGGAGATTGGCGAGATTGCGCAGGCTGGACGACATCCCCTCACGATGATCGGCCTCCGAAATGCCCGAGGGCACATTCTCAGCAAGAAAGGTCACCTTGCTGCTGTTTCCTTTTTCACGCTCGATCATAGTGGTGATCGTCATCGTTCCTGCAAAATCGGGATCGTCGCTTTCAAAGGTCACCGCCTCGACGATCCTCTCATCAGGAATGAGATCGATGAAGCTGCCCTCGAAAATATCCTCGCCAGATCCGCTTTTTGCGCGCTCAGGGCTGCCCTCCGGGTAGATGAAAGCCATGCGATAACCACCGCCGATCCACGGTTCGAACCGCTCGACGCGAGCGGTCATGCCGCTTGGCGGGCGCCAGGATGACACAGATTCCGCGTCAAGGAACGCGCGGTAGATGGTCCGCGGCGATGCGAGGATGCTGCGGGTGGCGCGATGGGTATGCGATTCGGACATTGGGCCGATCTGTAGGGGGCGAGCCCCGCGATCTGCAATGTCTGGAACGCCAATAAACGATAGGCCGCCATTTTACAGGCGGCCTATCCACTGTCTGTGCCTTGTGCGGCAGGCTTAGAGCCTGACCCCCGCGGAGGCCATGCCCAGACTCTCTGACGCACGTGGCGTAGGACAATGAGACATCTGACCACCTCCTTTCCGTTGTTGAACGTGAAGCGGATATGGGAACGCGCGCGGCTTGTTCAAGCACTGCACATGGAACCTCGCGCCGCTCGATGCGCCGGCGACTGCAGGCAATTCGTTTCGGTGGCGCCAGCGGGGCGCTGACCGTGGCAAGGGCGTCCGTCGCTGTCCAGCTCAGCTTGGCCGCTGAGGCGAGGTGAGAGCGGCAGATACTCCCTGCCGCGCCGGGTCGGTATTCGGGTAGGCCTGCAGCGGAACAGGAGGATCACCACTTCGCAAAATGTCTATCATGCCATCGAGCAGGCTGTTGACGAGCCGCGCGCCATCGGGTGTCAACTTCACTTCGATGCACCGCCGGTCAGTATCCGTACTCTCTCTTCTCAGCCACCCGGCTTTCTCCATCTCCACGATCTTTCGCTGCGCCGTTGAGGAGGGAATGTTGGCGGCCCCGCACAGCGAGAGCATGAAGACGTCCCTATGGTCGTGGTCGGCCAGGTAAAGGTCCAACAGCATGTCCCAGACCGGGTTAGGGCATAGGCTATATCCGAGCGAGACACCGACGATCTTCCGCATCGCGACCAGCCTCTTGCAGATGTCGACGCGCATGTCGGCGGATGGAATATGTGTCATTCCCAAACTCCTTTGCACTTGATCGAAAAAATCGCGGATAGAGGGCGCACGACGGACAGCGACAGATTGGCGGCCTCGCGTTTCCAGAGGGAAGGCTATGGCGTTACCGGGCGTCGCCCGCGCGCAGTTACAGATAGCCGGCTCTGCGAAAGCTGACCCAGCCTTCGCGTGCGACGATGAGATGATCATGCACCGCGATGCCGAACCAGCGTGCTGCTTCCGCAATCTGCGTGGTCATCGTCTTGTCAGCCTTCGATGGCGCCGCCCTCCCCGAGGGATGGTTGTGGACGAGGAGGATGGCGGTTGCTCCCACGTCGAGGCAACGTTTCAGCACCTCCCGGGGATAGATGTGAACGCTTGAAACCGTTCCGGGCGCCATAACCTCGTCGACCAGCAAATGATTGGCCGCGTTCAAAAAGAGGACCCGCATCTGCTCGACGGGGGCAAAGGCCATGGTCGCACGGAGATATTCAAGGACCGCTTCTTCATTGGACAACACGCATTTGTCAGCGATGCGTCCACGCAGAATATGGTCGATCGCCATTTGAAGGCAGACAAAGCTGCGCTCGATGTGGCTCGAAGTGCCCATCACCGCCAGACGATCCAACGGCTGCGCCGCGAGCGCTTCACCCAATGATCCGAAGCGCTCGACCATTTGCAACGACAATTCTTCCGCCCGAGCAGGGCAGGTAAGTGCGATCAGCTCTTCCAGGATGCGTCGACACCCTGACGCGCCAGTCTCCTTTGATGCCGCCAGGTTCCCGCGACAAGCATCAGCTGGATGATCCAGCTCCAGATCGCCAGGCCATCGATATACGCTTGGGGGATGATGCCCGGCATGATCGCCCGCATGAGGTGGACAATCACTTCTGCCCCCAGCATTGCTGCGATCCACAGCGGCCAGAAGCGCGTGCTTCTTATTGAAAGCCATAGGAAACTGCCCAGAATAGCGATGTCGATGAGCAACATGCCTGTTTCGACAAGCCGGAAGCGGCCTCCAAAGGGACTGACGACAAGTGTAGAGAGGAGGGCGCCGCCCAGCAGGGAGGCCGCCCCGATTTGCTCGGGCCGGCCGCCACGCAAGCCCGCATATAGCGAACTGAGGATCAGCAGCACTAGGAAAGCACTTTGTCGCATCGTCCCAAGGATGAACAGGAACAGCTCCGGTCCGTCAACATATTGTAATAGCGTAGGTCAGACCGCGCGAAGATGCGGCTCAGGCGTGCTCTGCTGCGCCAGTCCGGCTTTGAAAAGATCGCCGTAGCTGACTTCCCGCAGGCCCATGTCGTCGCTGGCCCGCTTGAGGTTCGCATGGGTTGCAACGATCTCTTCGCGTGTTCGGGCGACGAGCACCATGGCGGCAGCCGAACTGGTCACCGCATCCTGCCCGATGGTGGCGGAGAGCCGCGCGTCGAGCCGAGCCAGGGGCAGTGCGGCATTCAGTTCCGCAATGCGGGCAGCAGCGAGGTCGAGAGCAGTCTCTGCGGCAAAGAGCCGGTCTGCGACTGATTGTGCGATGTCTTTGCGTTTTACGCGCATGGGGTCTCCTTCCCGTTCCTGCCCGGAGCGGGTCAAATTGGGTGTGATGGGGATGGGTCAGCTTATCGGGGCATCCCGTTGAGCGCCGACAGCAGTGATGCGGCCGATCCTGCCGCTACAAGGGCGGCAGCCGTCAGAACGGCAACCGTGGCCATGGTGATGCGCGTTGTCAGGTCATTTTCTTTTCTCCCGCTCGATCTGAGCGGCGCATACGCCATCAGGGTCGGGACCACCTGGGAAAGGATGTAGATATCCTGCTCTTCGGTGAATGGTCCGTCGGGCTGGGCCGATGCACCCGCTACTTGGTTAGCGGGATCAGATGGCCGGGAAACATCGTCCGAGGACAGACCCAAAGATTGGGGGGCTAATAATTGGGTGGGGGGTAAAGCTTCGTTCACTTGCGCCTGGAAAGCCACAAAAAGGCGCACTGCCTCGCTGCGCTCAACTCCACCAAGATGATCACGCGCCTTCGCGATATGTTTGTACACCTGGTCCGTGCCGATCTTCAGAATTCCGGCGATCTTCTTTGGGGGGTAGCGCTCGGCGAGCAGTTCAAGACATTCCCGCGGCCTCCCGGTCAAAGTTTCGAGTCGCTCTCGATAAGCGGTAATGTCGGGGGGAGCTTGTTTCTCTTGCATGGCTTGAGCGCGACCTCTTGCATGCTGGCGGCCCGATTGCACCTAGATCGCCGGCGGGAAGCCAGTCCGTTACCTGTGTGGCATTGTCATGAAAATGAAACCTAAAAGCAACCGGAGAGCCGGCGTCCTGGAGCCGTATCGGCTGCGTTGATCGCTGATGCCAACGGAGCCGGGCGCGGATCATGGCGGCAGCCGCCAAGGGCTGAAAGGGGAGTGGGGCTGGGAGGGGGAGCCCTGTGGGCTCGGCAGCCCATCCTGCTGACAGGATCAATTCCATGCTCGCTTCAATCCTCTCATTCACCCACCATATTTCCCTGAGCATTCGGCGAAATATTGCCTCCAAAATCATGAATGGAGGCGCGAGCAACCAGCCGTCGGTCATTCAATGACCGCGCTTGATCGGCGAGGCGAGGCACTCGTCCGAAGGTTTGGCGGAACCTGGACAAACGGTGGCGGCATGTGCCGTTGTCCTGCCCATGAGGACCGGAATCCGAGCCTCTCGGTGAGAGTCGGTGATTCGGCCCTGCTGCTCAAATGCTTTGCAGGCTGCACTATCGCTGAGATTCTGCGCGCCTTGCGGCGTAATCGCATCGATTTATCCGGTGGGGCAGATAGCGGAAACCGCGTAGCAGCACATAGTTGGCGAAGATCCACCGTGGCGCTGAGGCTCTGGCGCGAGGCACGCCCCATCAAGGGCACACCCGCTGCGCGCTATCTTGCGGGCAGACGCATATATCAGGCATCGCACGCCCTACGCTTCCATGGCGCGACGCCCCTCGGCACCGGGAGGGACCTACGTTATCTTCCCGCCATTCTAGCCGCCGTCGTCGAGGCTGGCGAGGTTGTCGCCGTCCAGCGAATATTTCTTCAGCCCAATGGCCGCCCGGCGTTGCTTGCAAAGTTCAAGCGGACCCTGGGCTCACCGAAAGCGGGCGCGGTGCAACTGCAACCCGCGCAAACCGTGCTGGGTCTTGCCGAAGGGGTCGAGAACGCGGCGTCAGCCGGGACGCTTCTTGGCATTCCTGTCTGGGCAACGCTGGGCGCCGAACGGTTCGATAGGATCGCTATTCCGCAGAGCGTCAAGCGGCTCGTCCTGCTCGCGGACAATGACAGGGCGGGGCGCGGCGCCGTTGCCAAAGCGATGGCGCGCTACATGCGGCCCGGGAGACAGGTCCTCACCCTGTGGCCGCCCGCTCCATTCAATGACTGGAACGAGCTGCACCGGGCAGGAGGGGAGGTGGTGGTGGAGCGGGCGCGGCTAGCGGCCTGATAGTCGGGGCGCTCCGCGCAACGGAGACACTCCATGAACAAAACACCTCCCATCATCTTCGTTCCGGCGTCCAAACTCTCGATCGCACCCACCAATGTGCGCAAGCGCAGCGATCCAGAAGCGGATGCGGAACTCAAGGCGAGCATCGCCGCCAAGGGCATCATCCAAAACCTGATCGGCATCCCGGTGGCCCGCAAGAAGGGCGAATATCGCATCACTGCCGGCGGCCGACGGCTGACCCAGATCCACGCGCTCATCGAAGACGGCGTTCTGGGGCCTGACTATCCCGTCGCCGTGATGGTGCTTGCCGACAAGAATGACGCGACCGAGGTCAGCCTGATCGAAAATTTCATCCGCCTCAATATGTCCCCCGCCGAGGAATGCCGGGCGTTCCAGGAGATCATCGATAGCGAGAAGAAAACGCCAGCCGACGTCGCCAAGCATTTCGGCCTCACCGAGCGTTTCGTCCTCGGGCGCCTGCGGCTTGCCGGCCTTGCCGACACCATTTTCGATGCGCTCGCGGCAGGGGAAATCACGCTCGATGTCGCCAAGGCCTATGCCAGCATCTCCGATACGGTGCGGCAGGCGGCCGTGTTCGAAGAAATGGGCAACGGCTATTATTCGACCAATTTGAGCGAAATTCGCCGGCGGCTGATCTCCGGCTTCTATCGCGGCAGCGACCCCAAAGCCCTGCTGGTCGGGCGCGATGCTTATCTCGCGGCAGGCGGCCGTATTGACAGCGATCTCTTCTCCGATGCCGCCAATGAGAACTGGATCGACAGCGATATCATCGATCGCCTCGCGGACGAGCGCATGGAAGCGGCGGCCCAGGCTGTTCGCGCGCAGGACGGCTTTGGCGAGGTCCGCATCATCTGCGAAACCCGCATACCTTACATGGAGACGATGGCGCTCGATGAACTGGAGGGCGAACCCGTTGAACTGACCCAAGAGGAAGAGGAGCGCCAGCGCGCCATCGAGATTGAACTGGAAGCCATCGCCGATGACGCCGACGAGGATGGCTATTCAGACGAGGAGATCAGCCGGATCGAGGCCCTCGAAGCGGAACACAACGCTCTGAACGAAAAGCCGCCCGTCATCTCAGCGGAGCAGAAGGAAAAGGCGCTCGCCTATCTCGTCATTGGCAGCGACGGCCAGCCTAAGCTTCACGAGCGGCTTTTCGTCGTTCCCGAGCCCGAACCGGAGGTCGAAGAGGCGGAAAGCGAGACTGACGCCGATGACATCGCGTCCGAGGAGGTCGAGCAGGAACTGGTCGAGGAGGGCCCGTCGCTCGCGCCGGTCAGTCGGAAGCTGGCTGAGGAACTCGCGATCATGAAGACCGAAATCCTCCGCCTCCATGTGGCCAGCGATCCGCATTTCGCCCTCGACCTTGGCACCTTCTTCATGGTCGATGTCGCCCTTGGGCGCAGCTACGGGCATCCGAGCGAGTTGCGCGCGACTGCCCCCTATTCGCGCGTTCCGGGGTTTGAAAGCGACACCCCGGCCGCTGAGGCCTGGACGGAGCTCGACGCTGGCCTCAACCGCAGCTGGACCGAAGCCGGTAACCTGGTCGAGCGCTATGACGCTTTCTGCGGCCTCGATGAAGGCACGCGGGCTGCATGGCTGGGCTGGGCGATCGCACGGACCCTCCACGCGGTCCCGATCGGCGGCACCGGCGCGGATCTCATCGATCATCTGGGACGCAAGCTCGAAATCGAAGAGCATGTCTGGTGGCGCCCGACGGCGCGCCGCTATTTCGATCGGGTGAGCAAGGGCAGGATACTGGCCCATTTTGCTGAGGTCGGGGGCCTGGAGCTTTCCAATCGCTACGCGGCGTCGAAGAAGCACGACCTTGCGGCATCGGCCGAGAAGCTCTTTTCCGGGCAATTGATCGTCGAGGCCGAGGTCAAGGAACGGGCGCTCAATTGGCTTCCGGACGAAATGCGCTTTGGCCCGGTCCAGCATCCCGATTGCGAAAGCAGCGACCAGAATGGTGACGGGCTTCCCGCAGAGGCCGCCGGCGACCATGCGTCTAAGAGCCCGATCCAAAAGTTGTTGAGCAATACCAGCATGTTATGATTCACGCCGTCCTTGCGAGAGATGGAGTGATCAATGGCATGGACTGGCATTGCTC
>NZOF01000096.1 GCA_002695185.1 Erythrobacter sp. | reverse complement strand
GACAGGGTGGGATTCGAACCCACGAAGGGCTTGCACCCTTGCCGGTTTTCAAGACCGGTGCATTCAACCGCTCTGCCACCTGTCCGCGAGCGATGCGCTTGCTAGACAAACATTTCCGGCCTGTCACGCCTATATCGGAACTGTGACAGGCCTTTTTGCGTAAGCCCTTCATGACACTTGCCATTCAGCTTGAGCCTGCGACACACCACTTATGAAATTACGAAATCTCTTTCTCGCTGCCAGCGCCTCGCTTCTCGCACTGCCCGCCACTCCCGCCATGGCTCAGGACATGTCCTTCGATGCCTATATGCAACTCCTCATCGCCCGCGCTCGCGCCGAAGGGGTGAGTGAGAATACACTGCGCAGGATGACTGCCGGCCTCACCCCGAATCAGCGGGTGATGGAACTCGATCAGAGCCAACCGGGCTCCTCGAGCGGTTCGGGCTATCCCCCGCTTGCACCTTATATCGCCACCCATGTCGACAGTGCCCGGATCAATGGTGGCCGCCGCGAATATGCCAATTACCGCAGCCGCCTTGCGGCTTTCGAGCGGGAATTCGGCGTTCCTGGAGAGATCATGGTCGCCATCTGGGGGCACGAAACGGCTTACGGCAGGGTCAAGGGCGGCTTCGATCTTTCCCGGTCACTGGCTACTCTTGCCTGGGAAGGGCGGCGCCGCGAGCTCTTTTCCAGCGAGTGGGTCGATCTTATGAAGGTGGCCGACAAGGGCTATTCGCGCAGCGAGCTGCAGGGCAGCTGGGCCGGAGCGTTCGGCAATCCCCAATTCCTCCCGAGTGTTTATCTCCGGCTGGCTACCGACGGTGATGGCGATGGCAGAGCCGACATCATGAACAATGAAGTCGATGCCCTGGCATCCATCGCGAACTATTTCCGCGATGCTGGGTGGAGACCGGGCCAGCCATGGGGCGTACGCGCTTCCGTACCCTCGGGCTTCAATGTCGATCGATATCGGAGTGAACTCACCTCGCCCGTCTGTCCGCGCGTTCACGAACGTCACAGCCAGTACAAGACAGCTTCCGAATGGCGCTCACTTGGCGTGCAACCGCAACGTGCCTTGCCCGATGACACGCTGGTCTCGCTCTTCCAGCCCGATGGCCCCGGAACGCCGGCTTGGCTCCTGACCAGCAATTACCGCGTAATCCTCGAGTATAACTGCTCCAATTATTACGCGATGAGTGTTGGCTTGCTGGCAGACGAAATCGCTCGCTAATCCAGGGTAGTGGAAAGCGGCTGACGGCCCTCGTCATTGCCGTTCTTCATGGTATAGAAGGTAGCCCAGTTCATCCGAGAGGAGAGCGTCGCCATTGGGCGATGCGTAACCCGTTGCGACACGTCTTTCGAAACCTCGTTCTGACTGCTTCCGTAGCAGCCATCCTTCCCGCCGCGACTATCGCTCAGGAGGTCGAAAGACCTACGCCTCCTTCCGCGAGCGAGGCTCCGATCGCTTATCTGTTCGACGTAACCAGCGGGCAAATTCTGTTCGAACGGGAAGCGGATCGCCGCTTCATGCCCGCATCCATTACGAAGGTCATGACGACCTTCCTTGCATTCGAGTGGATGGAGGAAGGGAAGATCCTGCCGCAGCAAAGCTTCTCTCTTCGTCCCGAAATCTGGAAGCGATGGAATCAGGTCGGCTCGACCATGTTCCTCCCACATGATGCGCGAGTGACGGTCGACGATCTTGTCCACGGGATCACGACTGTTTCCGCAAATGACGGTGCGGCAGCGCTAGCCGACGGAGCGGCGGGATCAATCGAGGAATGGGTCGCGGCGATGAATGCCAAGGCGGCAGAGATAGGCATGAAAGACAGCCATTTCGGCACGCCCAATGGCTGGATGGACGATGGCCGCACATTCGTAACCGCCCGCGATCTTACGACGCTCGCCACCCAGATGCTTCGTCAGCATCCGTCTAAATATCGGCATTATGTCGGACATTACGAATTTACATACAACGGCATTACGCAGTCCAATCATGATCCGATCAGCGGCGTGGTTCCGGGTGCTGACGGTATCAAGACCGGCTTCACCAATCAGGCAGGATATGGCTTTCTCGGCTCCGCTGAACGTAATGGCAGGCGCCTTGTAATGGTCGTTGCGGCAAGTCCCCGCGGGCGCGATCGCAACCGTGCTGCCCGCGACCTGATCGAATGGGGCTTTGCCGCCTTCGATCAGCAACGCCTGTTCGCGCCCGATGAACTCGTGGCAGAGGCTGAGGTACAAGGTGGTTCCAGTTCGGCGGTGGCCCTGGTCGCGCCCGGTGGGGTGTATGTCGACATCCCAACCGGCGCCCACCGCGATGTGAAACTGACAGTCAATTACGAAGGGCCGATCCGCGCTCCCGTGCGCAAGGGCGAGCCGATTGCGAGGCTCACAGTGTCAATCGATGGCATGTCCGACTTCAGCGTTCCGCTCATCGCGGGGAATGAAATTGCGGAGGCCGGCTTCGGTCGTCGCTTGCTGAATGGAATGATAGGCTGGGTATCGTGAAGCGAGGGACTTTCATCGCTTTTGAAGGTGGGGAAGGGATGGGCAAGTCCACCCAGGCTCGACTGCTTTGCGATGCTCTCGAAAAACGCGGCATCGATGTCGTGGCAACGCGCGAACCCGGCGGCACACCTGGTGCCGAAGCAATTCGCGAACTCCTTCTGGCTCCACCAGGCGAAGGCTGGGGTCCGCAAGCAGAAGCGCTGTTGTTCGCCGCAGCGCGCGCGGATCATGTCCAGCGCCTGATCAAGCCGGCTCTCGATCAGGGCAAATGGGTGATCTGTGACCGGTTTATCGATTCGAGCAGGGCATACCAAGGCGCTGCTGGCGCTTTGGGCGACGCCGCTGTCCGGCAGCTCCACGAAATCGGAAGTGCCAATCTGCTGCCCGATATCACGATCGTTATCGGCGCGGAAAGCGAGGAAGTCAGTCGTAGGCTGCGCGCCCGAGATGGCGATAGTTCGGATGCGATCGGGGGCCGCGATCACATTTATCACTCCAAGGTCAACTCGGCATTCGACGGTTTCGTAACTGCCGAACCGGCACGCTTCCTCCGGGTCGCGGGCGATGGCACGGTTGAGGAGGTTCATGCTCGGCTGATGCGGGCGCTGGTCCCCATGCTGAAGGACTTACGCCCATGAATCTGGTCGGTCATGAAGACGCCTGGAGCCAGTGGCGCCGTGCGATGGCTGGTGATCGGATGCATCATGCGTGGCTGCTGGCGGGGAAGAAAGGTCTGGGGAAGGCCAGCTTTGCACAAGCAGCTGCGCGCGAACTTCTGGGCGGGGAAGGGCAGGCGGACCACCCCGACATTCTGACTTTGACATACGGCCCGAAGAACCGGGACGAAGCAAAGAAGCGCGATGACGGCAAGCCGTTCGAACTCGCCCGTGGCATAAAGGTCGATCAAGTTCGCGAGATACAGCGCCGCCTTACCACCCGGCCGACCCTGGGCTCGAAGCGTGCGGTTATCATCGACCCTGCCGACGACATGGAAGTGTCAGCCTCCAACGCCCTGTTGAAGAGCCTCGAAGAGCCACCGCAAGGCACCTATTTTCTTCTGGTCGCCCACAGTCCGGCTCGCCTTCTTCCGACGATCCGCTCGCGTTGCCGGACGTTACGCTTTTCAGCGATTGACCACAGCTCGATGGATAATCTTCTACGCGATCTGGCACCCGAGGCAGACATAGCTTCGCGCGATGCGGCAATCGCAGCCTCGGCAGGTTCTCCGGGTTCTGCGTTGACGTTTCTCAAATACAATCTGGGCAAGCCAGCGCAACTGATGCGGACAATCCTGGAAAAAGGCGATCGCGACTTCGGGCTTCGCGGCGAATTGGCGGGCGCAATCGGCTCAAAACAGGATATTCCGCGGCTCCAGGCCGTACTCGGTCTGGCACGCGCCATACTGTCGGAGCAGATCGACACTCATGCAGGGAATCCCGGTAAACTGGTCGACACGCACGCCCAACTCGTCCGGTTGAGTGCCGAGCAGCCTACCTACAATTTCGACCCAGGATTGCTGGGTATGGAAATCGGGACCTTGCTCACGCAGGCGGGCGCGGCTAGCGAACGCGGCAATGGCTGACCCTTATTACATAACCACCGCAATTCACTATCCCAACGGCAAGCCGCATATCGGGCATGCCTATGAGACTATCGCGGCCGACGTCATAGCGCGATTCCAGCGTCTGATGGGTCGGGAGGTGCGGTTCCAAACCGGCACTGACGAGCATGGCTTGAAAATGGCCCAGAAAGCTCGCGATCTCGGCACAACCCCACGTGAGTTGGCCGATGAGATGTCGGGTGCGTTCAAGGATCTCTTCGACCGGCTCGATATCACATATGACCGGTTCATCCGCACGACGGACGAAGATCATCATAAGGCGAGCCGAACCATCTGGGAGGCGATGGAAGTCAAGGGCGATCTGTATCTCGACCGTTACGAAGGTTGGTACTCGGTCCGCGACGAAGCCTATTACGACGAGAAGGAACTCGTCGAAGGGGAGGGGGGCGAAAAGCTCTCGCCCCAAGGCACACCGGTGGAATGGACCGAGGAAGAAACCTGGTTCTTCCGTCTTTCGAGATATGCGGAACCGCTGATCGAACTGCTGAACACGCCCGGATTTCTCGAACCGGCGAGCCGTAGAAACGAGATGATCGCCTTCATCGAGGGCGGGCTGAAGGATCTTTCTGTCAGCCGCACCAGTTTCGACTGGGGCGTAAAAGTACCCGGACATGACAATCACGTCATGTATGTGTGGGTCGATGCGCTCACCAATTACATCACCGGCTTGGGCTACCCCGACGGTGGTGAACTGTGGGACAAGTTCTGGCCCGCCAGCCTCCACCTTATTGGTAAGGACATCGTCCGTTTTCACACGGTGTATTGGCCGGCTTTTCTTATGAGCGCCGATCTACCGATGCCGAAGAAGGTTTTCGGTCACGGGTTTTTGCTCAATCGGGGTGTCAAAGAATCGAAATCTGCGGGCAATGTGACTGACCCGAACCAGTTGGTCGATCTCTTTGGCGTCGACTCTCTCCGGTACTTCCTGATGGCAGAGGTGGTCTTCGGAAAAGACGGCAGCTATTCCGCTGAAGCGCTTGTAAACAAAGTTAATTCGGAGTTGGCAAATAGCTTCGGCAATCTTGCTCAACGAACGCTGTCCATGATTCACAAGAACATGGCCGGAAAGCTCGAAGATTTCTCTCCAAACGGTGAGGATAAGACGCTTCTCGCCACCGTTCGCGAGGCCTGCAACGTAACCCTGCCGCGTGAATTCGAGGCACTGAATTTCAGCGTGGGGATCGAAGCTTGGCTGAAGGCTGTTTTCGCATGCAATGCCTATGTCGATGAGCAGGCCCCCTGGGGTCTCAAAAAGACCGATCCAGAGCGCATGAAGGCCGTGCTGCAGACGCTGTTCCTGGCCATAAGAGATCTTGCAATCGCAATTCAGCCAGTCGTACCTTCGAAATCTTCCGCGGTTCTGGATCAATTGGGCGTGACGGAAGAACGCCGTACTTACGCTGACCTGTCGGATGAATCCTGGTTCAACGCTCTGGTCGCTGCAGATCATGTGATCGATAAGCCAGTCCCGGCATTTCCCAGACTTGAACTTCCGGACACCGAGGCAGTTTGATGCTTGTCGATAGCCATTGTCACCTTGAATACGAAGGGCTGGTCGACAAGCAAGCTGAAGTCTTGGATAGGGCGCGCGCAGCAGGTGTAGGTGCGTTCCTGAACATCTCGACCAAGCAGGAGGAGTGGGATCAGGTAGTCGGCACTGCCAAGGCCACTTCCGATGTCTGGGCCAGTGTGGGCATTCATCCGCACAATGCGGATGACCACGCTGGCTTGACCCGCGAGCAGCTTTTGGAAGCAACACGAAACTCTCGAGTAATCGGGATTGGCGAAACCGGGCTCGATTATTTCTACGATCATTCGGATCGTGCCCAGCAACAGCGGCTTTTCCGTATTCACATCGACGTCGCCCGCCAGACTGGTCTTCCAGTCATCATCCATACGCGGGACGCGGAAGAGGATACTCTTGCCATTCTAACGGACGAAATGGGGAAGGGCGCCTTTCCCGCTTTGATCCATTGCTTCACGGCATCAGCACAGTTCGGTGAAAAGGTACTCGACCTCGGCCTTTCGATCTCCCTTTCGGGTATAGTCACGTTCAAGAGCGCGCGAGACCTGCAGGAAGTTGCAAAGACCATTCCTAAAGATCGTCTGCTCGTGGAGACCGATAGTCCATTTCTCGCTCCGGTGCCTCACAGGGGTAAATCTTGTGAGCCGGGCTTTGTAAGAGATACAGCCGGCTTCGTCGCAGAATTGCGCGGGGAAACGCTGGATCAACTGGCTGACTATACGACGCGAAATTTTTACCGTCTCTTCTCGAAAGCTGCGGCATGAAATTGCTTATGCTCGGCTGTGGTACATCTACGGGAGTTCCCCGTATTGGAAATGATTGGGGCGAATGTGACCCGGCAGAACCCAAAAATCGGCGCACTCGCGTATCCATCATAGTTGAAAATGACGCTGGTCAGCGCATCCTCGTCGATACCTCCACCGATCTTCGCACTCAGTTGCTTGCTAACGATATCGGCAAAGTCGATGCAGTTTTCTGGACTCATGATCATGCCGATCATTGTCATGGTATCGATGACCTTCGGGTCATGCGGTATGATCGGAGCAATCCGTTACCAGGCTTTGCGAGCAGCTTTACCTGCGAACGGCTTCGGAGACGTTTCGACTATGTATTCGAAGGCCAGTTCGGATACCCGACCTTGATAAGCCTGAAAGAAACCTCGCAAACCCAGTTGGTTGCAGGATTCTCCTTCGACGATGTCGAGATGCCGCATGGGCCAGTGCAAAGCACCGGATTCCGGTTCGAGGCGGACGGCAAGTCCCTCGTTTATGCAACCGACTTCAGCGATATAACCTCTGGAATGGTCCGATGCTTTAAAGATTGTGATGTTCTGGTCGTAGACTGTTTGCGGGAGCGACCGCATCCAACGCATGCACATCTGGAAATGTCGCTTGAACTGGCCCGGAAATGCAAAGCCAAGACCATAGTTTTAACTCATATGGACAAATCACTCGATTATCGAACTTTGTGTGGCAAAGTTCCTTCGAATGTAACGGTCGGCTATGACGGTTTGGAAATAAGGTTGTGAATTTAGAAGCCGGTGAAATCGCCTGGGCCGCGATGATGGCCGCGCTGGTGATTGCGTATCTCGCCGGAATGAACCGTGCAGATGGATTACGCAAGAAGCAGATGCTGAAGATGGCATTGGTCTGGACGGTGATCATCACCGCAGCTTATTTCCTTGTCCGATTGGTCACTGGAATAAATTGAAGTTCCATCAGTTCCGATCCCTTTTAAATTTAACAGTCTGAGCGATTTCGCTTACTGTTGCATTTGATTTCTCTTAAATTCGGGTCTTAAAACAACTGGTTGGGCGAAATTTGAGCCCGCAGGTATTTGTTTGCTGTTGCACAGTCGAGATCTCAGTTTGTAGCAACGTTAGTCAGTTTTTAGGTAGGCATTTAGGTTCCATTGAGCGCAACCGCCGTAGGCGGAATGAGCCTCAGCTTGTGAAAAAAATTCGGTCGCAGTAAATGAGGCGTCGGGGGGCCCTAGAGCGATCGATGCAATCGGTGCTGACAGCGAAGTTGGTGCCGGGGATCGAATTTTGGACTTGGGGTCAATTCTGTGGGCAATTCCGGACGTCTTTACATCGCTTCGCCGGCAATCGGCGTGAACCCATCTGACTTCACGCTCTTCGATGAGAAACGGCTCTTCCGTGAAGCCGATCGGTCGAAGATGGTAGAAGCGAAGAGAACCGGGAAGAAACATCCTTCGACTTACGGCCTTCCTGCTTTTGCCGAAGTGCCTCGGGTCAAAGTTGCTCTCCAAAACAAGCCGCTCGATTTCTATGGTTTCGAGCGGTGGGTGCTTTCGTCGCGCGCCAAAGCATTGCTCGAAGGCTGCGATGCGGATGCTTTCGATTTCGTCGAATGTGAAACGACCGCCCCTCCGCGCCATTCGATAGAGAATTACTGGCTCGGCAGAGTACGGCGCGTTGTCATCGACTTTGATCGGGACGCTTCGAATTTCGAAGTATACGGACGGCAATACGATCCGGTCTTAAGGCGCTGGATAGTTAACGACGCCATTACAAAACTCAACATGCTCAAGCTTAAGCCAGGCAGCGAGCAATTCATGGCTTTCTATTTATTAGATTATCACACCTATCCGATCTTCGATGGGAAGTTGGTCGACGCCATTCGCGACGCGGGGTTTAGGGGGCTTCAGTTTCTCCTCTCCAACCGCCTATAGGGAAAGAAAAAAAACAGGTTTGGATGAAAAACTATACGTACTGGCATAAGAAGGGGGAAATCTGATGGTTGAGATCAAGACCAAGTCCGCGATTCAAATGCGAGGAATGGTGGTGCGAGGTGGACGAAGGGAGCCCGTAAATGGATGGCTAGATCCTTCGATCTCAAGGCTCGAAGATCTCAGATTTTATCCTCTTTGAAGGATCTTTGAGGAATTCGAGGACCGTTCATCGCATTAGCCGCATGCGTTGAGACGAAGGGGATGAGCAGTTGGCGAAGCGAGCGAAGCTTGACTCGGAGAACGGACTGGTTCGAGAGAATTGCTACAAGCCCGGAATGGCCCGGCCTTAACATAATATATATTATCACATCGCGGTTTAACCATTGTTCTTTCGAGATGGCATCGCCCCCGCTAGGTTTAAACGATGACAGATCAATTAAATCGTTTGCTCGGTATCATGGCGCAACTACGTGACCCAGATGCAGGCTGTGAATGGGATCTCGCTCAAGACTTTGCGACAATAGCACCATACACCATCGAGGAAGCTTACGAGGTTGCCGATGCAATCGAACGGTCTGACGTCAGTGATCTTAAAAGCGAGCTTGGCGACCTTTTGCTACAGGTAGTTTTTCACGCTCGCTTGGCTGAGGAAGCAGGATATTTCGCGTTTCAAGACGTTGTGAAAACCATCGCTGATAAGATGGAGCGCCGCCATCCACACATTTTCGGTAGCGAAGATGGAGTAATGGAAGAAACACGGTGGGAAGAGCTCAAGGCTTCCGAGCGTGCTGCGGAAGGAGCGCGAGGTGCTCTTGATGGTGTCGCCCTCGCCCTGCCAGCACTCCTGCGTGCGCATAAGTTACAGAAGCGGGCAGCTAGACACGGTTTCGACTGGCCGGATATTGAGGGGCCTCGGAACAAGGTCATTGAAGAGATGGAAGAGCTCAAAGAAGCAACAGGTGAAGAAGTTTATGAGGAAGCTGGCGATTTTCTCTTCGCAGCCGTAAATCTGGTTCGAGCATATGGGATAGATGCCGAGCAAGCGCTGCGATCAGCAAATTTGAAATTTGAGAGGCGCTTCCGGGCGATGGAGACATTAGCTGGGGGTGACTTTTCAGAACGCCCCCTCGATGAACAGGAAAAATTATGGCGGGTGGTCAAAGAGCGTGAGAAAAGCGGCTCATAAAGTTTCGAACTGTCCCAGTTCCTTGGGATTTAGGCGAACTATGAACCGGCGAAGTGGTCCCTCTTCTCCTTCACCAGCATCTGTCTCCTCCAGCACTTCTCCATGGGCGTGAAGCCAAGCAATACGACGACCGTCACTGGCGGGTAATTCGAATTTCCTGACGGAAGCCTTTGCCGTCAGCATGTCGCCAAGTTTGTTAAGAAACTTTTCTATGCCCTCGCCTGAGATCGCCGAAAGGGTCACCACATCGTGAGCACACTCGGCGACCTCTCGTAATTGCGTGGCCTGTTCGCTATCCAGCAAATCCCACTTATTCCATACTTCAAGAATAGGAATGGTGGAGTTACCCCCATCCCCGTCAATCACGCCCAAATCAGTCAGCACTCTCAATACCTGAGCTTTTTGGGCTTCAGCCGAAGGATTTGAAATATCCCTTACGTGGCAGATGACGTCTGCAGCGGTAACTTCCTCAAGAGTCGCCCGAAAGGCAGCCACCAATTGAGTTGGTAGGTCTGAAATAAATCCTACCGTGTCGGACAAGATTGCCTTTTCGACGCCCGGAAGTGTAATAGCACGCATTGTTGGGTCGAGAGTAGCGAAGAGCAGATCTTCAGCCATGACCTCGGCACCAGTCAAATTATTGAAGAGCGTGGACTTGCCGGCATTGGTGTAGCCCACAAGAGCAACCACTGGCCACGGCGCACGCTCGCGCCTCTCTCGATGAAGGCCGCGGGTCTTGCGTACTTGCTCGAGTTCTTTGCGAAGCCTCCCCATTCTTTGCCGGATCATTCGCCGGTCAGCTTCAATCTGGGTCTCACCCGGCCCGCCAAGGAAGCCGAAGCCTCCGCGTTGGCGTTCAAGGTGGGTCCAGCTGCGAACGAGCCTGCTTTGCTGGTAATCGAGATGGGCTAGTTCGACCTGCAGTCGCCCTTCCGCAGTGGCGGCTCGCTCACCAAAAATTTCTAGTATCAATCCAGTGCGATCGATAACTTTTCGAGAAAGTTTCTCTTCCAAATTGCGTTGCTGAATAGGGCTAAGAGCACCATCGACAACCAAGAGTTCCGCTGCGTTCTGCTCGCACGAGATGCGGATATTTTCGACTTGGCCAGCACCAAACAACAGGTTTGGCCGCACCTCGCGGATTGGAAGCACGAAGCGTTCTTCAATCCTGATGCCGATAGCAAGCGCCAGACCTTCCGCTTCTTGGAGCCGATTTTCCGCATCAAGATCGTATGATTGACCGCGAATGTCCGGGCATACGACGAGAGCCCGCGCACCGCGCGAGACTTCGCCCATAAGGTCGTCGTCGAAGCTCAGTTTTCGTCCTCTTCCCAGTCTTCAGTCAAATCAACCGGCTCGGCAGGTTGGATGGTGGATACAGCGTGTTTATACGCAAGCTGCACATAGCCTTCGCGTTCCAGCAACATGCAAAATAAATCATATGCTGCAATTTTGCCCTGCAGCATCACACCGTTCACTAGAAACATCGTAACCTGCGCGTGAGCTTCCCGAACACGGCTCAAAAAAACATCTTGAAGAAGACGCTGCTTTGCGCCGGACCCTTGGCTGGCGAATTGCGCCGCATCGATAGGCTGTCCCGGCATAATTGTGCTAACCGCATGCTTGTAAACAAGTTGAGATTGGCCGTCTCTGCGGAGCAGGATGGAAAAATTGTCAAACCAAGTTACTATTCCCTGCAACTTCACTCCCTTCACTAGGAAGACAGTTACGGGTGTTTTCTCTTTCCTTAGTAGATTGAGAAACGCATCTTGAAGGCTTGGCGCCTTGCCTTTGTGGCTCGCCACTTTATCCGATCTTGGTCGAGCAGATAGCGTTTTTTCGCCGGACATCTTTGTGTCTCCTTTTCTTGGCGATCGGCTCCGACCGCAATCTGGATGCTCCCACCGGCATCCGGGCACTGACTTCGTTAACCTGATCAATCTTCTTTGCTTGTGCCTGGCGTAAACAGCAACGAATAAAAAATAGGCTTATCCGACAGCATACTTGGCCAAGCTACTTTCGATCGGCTTCTTTCCGCTCTGCCATTCCAAGTAGCTTCAATTTCCGATGCAATGCAGACCGCTCCATGCCGATAAAACTGGCCGTTTTCGAAATGTTTCCTGAGAAGCGACGGATCTGCACAGAAAGATACTCTCGTTCAAAACTTTCGCGTGCTTCTCGAAGAGGAGCCCCCATAAGACCCGCGACTCCGGAACTCCCGCTGTCGCCTCCACCGGTAACTTCCTCCGACAGCATTTCCGCCTCGATCATGTCGATCTTGTCTCTAGGGGTGAGAATGATAGTTCTTTCAACAACGTTTCTCAATTGGCGTACATTACCTGGCCAATCGTAAGCCTGAAGTGCGGCCATGGCCTCTTCGCTAATTTTCGGAGGCCTGATACCTTGTTCTGCCGCGTATCGAGCGAAGAAATACTCCGCTAGAGCCGGAATATCATCACGTCTTTCAGCAAGCGATGGAATTTCAACGGGGACGACATTCAGGCGGTAGAAGAGATCCTCGCGGAAATTCTTTTCTTCCATCTCTCTGGAAAGGTCCCGCGCGGAAGATGAGACGACGCGTACATCAACACCGATTTGCCGACTGCCCCCCACCCGTACGAAACTTTGTTCTGTTAGCACACGCAAAATTCGCGCCTGTGTGGACAGTGGCATATCGGCTATCTCATCGAGATAAAGCGTACCTCCGTCTGCGCTTTCAAGCAGTCCGGGACGGATGAGCTTGCCCTCGCTCTCTTCCCCGAACAGCTCTTCCTCGAAACGCTCCGGTGTAATTCGAGCCGAATTGACAGTGACGAATGGCTTATCGGCTCGAGTAGACCAACTGTGTAGCAGCCGCGCAGCAACTTCTTTGCCCGCACCTGCAGGACCGGTTATCAATACGCGACTGCCAGTTTGCGCAACGCGCTTGAGCGTCGCTCGTACCGAATTGATAGCAACAGAGTTTCCCGTAAACTCACCTGTCTCTATCGTTTTTGCTCGAAGACGACTATTTTCCCGCCGCAGTTTTTCGGTTTCGGTTGCGCGTTCCACGAGAAGGAGGAGGCGTTCGGCTTCGAACGGCTTTTCTATGAAATCCATGGCGCCGCGGCTCACGGCACTCACTGCCGTATCGATATTCCCATGCCCCGAAAAAATAATGACAGGCAATTCCGGTTCGCGTGCCTTGATAGCATCGAGCACTTCGAGGCCATCCAATTGACTTCCATGTAGCCATACATCGAGGAGAACGAGGCTCGGGCGCTTTTCATCGACGGCCTGCAACGCTGAAGTGCTGTCCGCTGCGGTACGGCATTCGTAGCCCTCATCGCTCAGAACACCCGCCACGAGTTCGCGGATGTCGCGTTCATCGTCGACAATAAGAATGTCCAAAGCCATTATCTAATTCCAGTATTTTCGTCTGAATTTTTCTCGTTGGCGCTTGCAACACCATGTGGGTCGCGGGCGAACTTGAGTAGAACCTTTGTCCCGCCACCTTCGGCAGAGGAGAATGACAGTTCTCCACCGTGCTCCTCTACTATCTTGTTTACGATTGCGAGCCCGAGGCCCGTGCCTTTCGCACGTGTCGTGACATATGGTTCCAAAATACGTTCGCGATCTTGGGGCAAACCTATGCCATTATCCGAGACCTCGATCATGATGTATCGATCATCTTGTGCAACTTCTACCGCAATCCGGCCGCGGAAATCAGGTTCGGCATGTGCAGCCCGTGCTTCAATCGCCTCAGCGCCGTTTTTGAGAATATTGGTTACCGCCTGACCCAATTGATGGCGATCGGCCTGGACCTTCAGCAGCCCTTCGACTGCATTTGAAAGACTATAATTGATGTCAGGATTTGCCACCTCTTGGAGGAAGATGGATTGCCGCACCAGATCAATCGCATCTTCAGATCGGAAAACCGGTTTCGGTAAACGCGCAAAGCTCGAGAACTCATCGACCATTTTCCGCAAATCCCCCACCTGCCGAACAATGGTATTTGTAAGTTCGTCGAACAATTCGCCATCCTGCTCGATTTGCTTGCGGTATCTACGCTTGAGGCGCTCCGTCGCGAGTTGAATGGGGGTCAGCGGATTCTTGATTTCATGAGCGATACGCCTCGCCACATCCGACCAAGCAGCCTGCCGTTGATCGAGCAATTGACGAGTAATGTCCTCGAATGTGATGACGTGCCCCGTACCCTCGCGTACGAGTTTCACCGCAAGGGTCATCATCTCTCCATGGCGCGCGTGGCTGACCACGCCTTTATCAAGATTGGCCACAACCATCGCTGCGATTTGAGGGGCCATCTGATCCAAAGTTTCGGGCGCGCTGTCACCTTCATCTGTGTCAAGAAGGATGCTTTGAGCAGGAGCATTCATCAACAGGACGCGCCTCTCACCATCGATTGTAATCACACCCGCGCTGACCGATTCCAATACGGCCTCAATGAAACTGCGGCGTTCCTCAAGCTCCTCGTTGGCTGAAACCAACGCGTCCGTTTGCTTTTCGAGTTGCGCAGTCATTCTATTGAAGGCGCGATTGAGAAGACCAATTTCATCGGCTCCTGTCCTTCCATCAACTCGCATTCTGAAATTGCCGGCGCCCACTTCTCTTGCCGCAGCAACAAGATCAGTGAGCGGTTCGACTTGGCGATCAGCAAATTTCAATGCGAACCAAACGGCCAGCCCCACCAGCGATAAACTAACGAAGAAAAGGGCTACGTTGAAGCGCAATTGTAGAGCTCTCGCGCGTGCTGTAAGGTCATCGTACGCACTCGAGATCGAACGAGCACTTTCCCAGCTTCGAAAGCCAGATGCTTCCGCATTGCGAGCAGTGTAAAGATAAATGCCCGCTTGCCGATCGATAGGCGCAATCGCTTCGATCCGCTCGGAACTTCCGCGAACTGCGACTGTTTGCCCTGCCCTCAATTCAGAAAGGCTTTGCTCGGTGAAAGCGACGGGGTCGGTACCTTCGCTGATATTGTAGAGCACTGCGGTTCGAACGCTACCATCTGGCATCGCTTGGAGGATTGCACTTTCAACAACATCGCGAGGCTGCGCCTGATATTCGTAAACCAACATGAAGTCTGGATCCGTCACCGCGATTTGCTGCAGGTTGGCCCGCATATCCATCGCCATCGATATGGTTTCCTGCCCCAGATCCAGCTGGTTATCTTCGTAATAGCTCTCGGCCAGTTCATTGGCATTCTTCATCAGTCCGCGCGAATTATCGGAAAACCAGAAATCAACCCCGGACTGAAATAAGACCGCAGCAAAGGCGACGACCAAAAGAGTCGGGACAGCCGCAACCATTGAGAAGAAGAACACTAAACGAACGTGTAATCGCGCCGTGCTGCCCGCCGCGCGCTTCAGGGCAAGTCTGCGACCGGCCAAAATCAGAACTGCCATCGCTGGCAGAAGTGTGCCGATCAACAGCATTGCGACTTGGCCGCTAGGAAGAAGCTGGCCATTTGGCGGCGCAGTAGTGAAAGCAGCCCAAGTGGTACCCACCATGACCACAAAAACTATGATGGCTGTTATTTCGATAAGGGTGAAAAGATTCGCCCTTCGAGAGGCCACAATGAACCTACGCCACCAGCGCGGCGTGTGTCTTGTCCGAGTAGCCGCCTGTGTCGCCATCGTGACCGGCTTACATCGCTAGTGTTGCAATATTGCAAGCATAAAAAGACGAGAAGCACCTCATCCGCGCTGAATGTAGTGGTCAGCGCTTATTCCTAAATCACTGAGTTTCTTTCGCAAAGTGTTGCGATTTATACCCAGATGCCGGGAGGCGCGAAGCTGGTTTCCGGTGGTTTCTCTTAATACGTGTTCGAGCAAGGGTTTCTCAAACGCGGCGAGTGCCTGCTGGTACAACGCGCCTGGCGCGGGATGTTCCAATCCTATCCATTCTGCGAGAGCAAGAGTGAAAGGGTTTCCCTCTCTAACGGCTTCCCTAGTGCCCGTGGTGAACAGCACATCGTTCACCAGACTGCCGCCGATCACATCGTCCCTCGCCAAGAGAGCGAGACGGAAAATCACGTTGCGCAGCTCCCTGACATTACCACGCCATTGGTAAGACGAAAGAGCTTCAAGTGCTTCATCGCTGAATGTGTGTGAGGGTAGACCTTCATCCTTGGCCTGCGCTAGAAAGTGCCGCGCGAGCTCTCCGACATCTTCGCGGCGATCTCTTAGCGGAGGAAGATGTATCGGAACTACGTTGAGACGGTAATACAAGTCCTCACGGAAACGGCCCTCAGAGATCAAACTTGGCAGTTTGCGGTTCGTGGCCGCGATAATCCGCACATTGACCCCGATTTCTTGGCGCCCCCCTACCCGCCTTATCTTTCCGGCCTGAAGGGCTCGCAACAGACGTGTTTGTGCGTCAGCTGGCATCTCTCCGATTTCATCCAAGAAAAGCGTCCCGCCATTAGCCTGCTCGAATTTGCCGATAGATTGCGAATGGGCACCAGTGAACGCTCCCCGCTCATGTCCGAATAGCTCGCTCTCCAAGAGATCGTGCGGGATAGCCGCCATATTCACGGCGACGAAGGGGCCGGTCCGCCGCGAGCCAAGCTGATGTACGGCCTCTGCAACAAGTTCCTTGCCCGTCCCGCTTTCCCCGGTAACAAGGACCGTCAGGTCGTTTCGCAGGACTCGGGTAATCATGCGGTAAACATCCTGCATAGCCATACTGCGCCCGATAAGAGGCAGAGTACCAGCTTCTTCCTTATCTGTTTGATTTTCCCTTGGAGGACTTTTCGCGACCGCTTGGAGTACTGCTTCGACCAGTTGGTCGAGGTCAAATGGCTTGGGAAAATACTCGAATGCCTTGCTATCGCTGGCTCTGATCGCAGTATCCAACGTATTCTGCGCTGAGAGTACGATAATTGGCATATTGGGAGCGGCATTGTGGACGTCGCTGATTGTTTCGAGCCCGTCGCCGTCATCAAGCATGATGTCGGTCAGCATCACGTCGAACTGTTTCTTTGCAATCAATTCATCTCGATGCGCGATACAGTTGCAAGCGGTCACCGCCAGACCTTCGTCTTGCAAAGCTTCCGATATCACGGTGGAGATCGCGCGATCGTCTTCTACCAACAGGACGGTATGTTTCATGCATCTATCCTGTTTGCGACTGACAAATTCATCCGGAAGTGTGTGAGACCGGCACGCTCATCACGCTCGTATACGATGCGCCCCCCCATGTCGCGGAGGAGCTTACGTACCAGAGCAAGACCTAACCCCTGACCATTCTTCTTCCCAGAAACGAAAGGCTCGAAAGCATGGTCTCTCAACTCAGGCGGCAAACCCGGCCCTTTGTCGCTGACAGTTATCTCGATAGGCATTCGAGTTGCCTTGCCGAACCGGATTGCTGAAAAAACCAAGCCGCTGACGAAACGCGTCCGTACCACAATCTGAGGGGAATCAAGATCCGCGCTGGCATCGCAGGCATTGGCCAGAAGGTTGATCAAAACCTGCTCGAGAGCACCCCGATCCGCCTCCACCGGCGGAAGGGATGGATCGAATTCTTCTACCAATTCGCAATTGTCTTCCCGTCCTGCCCTAACCGTCTCCATCGCTGAGCGGATTGCCGCATGAAGGTTGCACGGCCCGGTTTGAACGAGGTTCCGACTGCCCAATTGTTGCATTCGATCCACAAGCTTGGCGATACGGTCGACTTCGCCCTCTATCATTGTAGCAAGTGGCCGATCACGCTCTGACGCACGGCGAGAAAGAAGCTGACTGGCACCACGAATTGCAGATAACGGGTTTTTGATCTCGTGTGCCAGGACTGCAGGAGCGCGAAGTTCTACCCGGTCTGCATCGATTTCTTCCGTTCCCTCCTGACCAACGTCTGAAAGAGTGATCACACGCCACCCAGGGTGGCTGGGAATGGGGGAGCTGGTAATGTTCAATACTCGCGGTTCGACTCCTGCATTTGTCGACACACCTCTTGCGATCACTTTCGCATCGGACGCCTGCAGGCTATTCCGCAACCTGTCGCTATCTATTCTCAGGGTTTTGGCGAGGTTCGCGTTGAGGAGCCGAGTAGCACTGCGGCAAAGCAGTTCTTCCGCCGCGGGATTAGCCTGAACTATGCGCCCGGCTCCATCGATAAGAAGGACAGCGAAAATTAAGTTCGATATTTGCGTGGTCGCATCAGGCGCACGCTCGACTGGCGTCACGCCGCCCGCCGACGGAGAAATGGCTCGTAAAACCGTTTAATTTCATCAATCACATCATTGGATTGGTCGATGAAATTCACCCTGTTCCTGAACTCGGCTGAACCGTGCATTCCTTTCGTATACCAACCGAGATGTTTGCGGGCGATCTTGACCCCGACTTGTTCTCCATAAAGCTCAATCATGTCGTGATAATGTTCCAACACGACTTCATATTGCTCGTCGAAACTCGGGCTCTCTAAAGTTTCGCCGGTATGCCACCAGTGCATCACCTGTGCCAGAAGCCACGGCTTTCCGTAAGCCCCCCGGCCAATCATCAAACCGTCCGCACCTGACTGTTCGAGAGCCAGTCCAGCATCAGTTACGGTACAGATGTCCCCATTGACGATAACGGGGATTGAAACGGAATCCTTCACGCGACGGACGAAGTTCCAATCCGCGCTACCCTTGTACATTTGGTTGCGCGTACGGCCATGTACCGTGACCATCTTAACGCCAAGATCCTCGGCAATGCGTGCTAATTCGGGCGCGTTGAGATCGGCATGATCCCATCCCATCCGCATCTTCACGGTAACTGGAACATCAACCGCTTTAACCGTCGCTTCCATCAATCTCGCAGCAAGGCCGACTTCGCGCATGAGCGCCGAGCCCGCCAACTGGCCGACGACCTTTCGTACCGGGCATCCGAAGTTGATGTCGATAATATCGGCGCCATTGTCTTGCTGCAGCTTCGCCGCTTCTGCCATGCTGTATGGATCGCAGCCGACCAATTGCATGGATACCGGTTCTTCAATCGGATCCCACGCCGCCTTTTGAACAGACTGTCTCGTTTCCCGGATGGCGGCCTCGCTAGCGATCATCTCGGTAACATTGAGGCCCGAACCATACCTTCGGACCAGCTTGCGAAATGGCAAGTCTGTCACGCCCGTCATCGGCGCAAGGATCACCGGAGTGTCGATTGCAACTTTTCCGATCAAGATCGGTTTTGGAAGCGCCTGATTGAGGGTTTGTAACGTCATAATGGAAAATGCCTAAATATTGGGCACGCACATAGTCCGTTGCGGTGCAAACCTCAAGCCGCTAGCGGGCGGAAGGCCTATGGAACATGCTACCGCCCTACCCTCCTTCTCCGCCATCGTCGTAGCAGCCGGGAAAGGCGTGCGCGCCGAACAGGCCTTACCGAAGCAGTTCACGCTGTGGCGCGGGAAGCCAGTTCTGCGGCATTCCGTCGAAGCAATGCTCGATGCCGGCGCCCATTCGGTCGTCATCGTCATTTCGGACGGTTCTGACGAACTCGCCGCGAACTGCCTGAAGGGTCTTGATAGGTGGCACGTAGTTACCGGTGGCGAAACACGCCAGCAGTCGGTAGCCAACGGACTCGAAGCTCTCGATGGAGCAGGACACGTGCTTATTCACGATGCCGCCCGCCCGGATTTGCCTTATCCAATCATCGAGAAGCTCCTGTCCGCTTTAGAAACTTATCCCGGTGCTATTCCGGTCTTACCGATAGTCGACAGCATCATTGCCGAACAATCGGGGTTGATGGCTGGACCGGCAGATCGGGAAAGCTTGCGACGGGTGCAAACACCGCAGGCATTCCATTATGAGGCCATCGTAGAAGCGCACCGAGCGTGGACTGAAGCGCCAACCGCCGGAGATGATGCACAAGTTCTTCGAGCTGCTGGTGGCGAAATTGCGCTTATCGAGGGTGATGAAAAATTGAAGAAGCTGACCTTTGCGGAGGACTTTATGGAGCCGCATACGCCCGTTCGGATCGGTACAGGGTTCGATGTCCACCGGCTGGCCGCTGGCGAGGAGTTGTGGCTGGGTGGAATTAAAATAGAGTCTGATTTTGGGCTGGCAGGCCATAGTGATGCTGACGTTGCGATCCATGCCATTGTAGATGCATTGCTCGGAGCAATTGCAAATGGTGACATCGGCAGCCATTTCCCTCCCTCCGATCCCCAGTGGAAAGGTGCGAGCAGTGATCGATTTCTGAAACACGCAGCCCTGCTGGTAAATAATTCGGGATTTCGCATCGGAAATGTCGACCTTACGATTATTTGCGAGGCTCCAAAGATTGGTCCGCATCGTGAAGCCATCCGGGTTCGGTTAGCCGAGTTGCTTGGCGTCGGAATACCGACCATATCGGTCAAAGCGACTACAACTGAAAAACTCGGATTTGCTGGTCGTGGAGAAGGAATCGCGGCGCAGGCCGTAGCAACCGTGGTTCGCAATTGACGGAAGGGATGCGCCAATGACGCTCACCAAACTTCTGCCCGACGACATCGAAACCCTAGCCGAGCGCGTGGTAAGCCAGAACAAGGCCCAAGGCCGAAAAGTTGTTCTTGCCGAGAGTTGCACGGGTGGGCTCGTATCTGCAGCCCTGACAGAGATTGCCGGATCATCGGCTGTAGTAGATCGAGGTTTCGTCACCTATTCGAACGAAGCTAAGATGGAGGTTCTCGACGTCCCTTTGGACATTATCGAAACCTTCGGGGCGGTTTCCATCGCCTGCGCCTGGGCTATGGCTAAAGGCGCTTTGGCCCATAGTAATGCCGATGTAGCAGTCGCCATCAGCGGTGTAGCGGGACCGACCGGTGGCACCCCATTGAAACCGGTCGGAACGGTCGTATTCGCTCGTGTTTTTCGCGGTGCGGAGGGGGAACCGGAAGGCGAACTCAAACAATTTGGCCAAACTTCACGCGCGGACATTCGGCGCGAAGCTACGATTTGCGCGCTGGAACTGCTTCTGCCCTAAAGGTTAGCGGCGGCGTTCTCGCGGCCATATAATTCATCGGCACGTTTCTCGAAGGCCTCAACCATCTTGCGAAACGCCCGGTCGAAATACTGTCCTGCAAGCGCTTCGAACACAGCATTGCGAAAGGTGAAGTCGACAGAAAACTCGATTTCGCACCCGCCATCAGACAGACAAACAAAATTCCATCTGTTGTCTAGATCGCGCAATGGTCCGTCGACATAGAAAACTTCGATTTGGTCGGGCCGCCGCTTGATAACTCGCGACGTGAACTTCTCGCGGATCGCTTTGAAGCCGACGAGCATGTCTGCTTCCATCTCGGTCGCACTATCTTTGCGTATTCGGGTTGCTACGACCCAAGGCAAGAATTTGGGATAGTTTTTGACGTCTGCGACCAGGTCAAACATTTGCTCGCAGCTGTACGGAAGTCGCCGCGTTTCACGTATTCCCGGCATCAGGCTTGCGCCCTCGCCTTCTCCTTTGCCAAACGTTCTTCGCGTGCCGCTTTCATGACAGCGAAATCATCGCCGGCATGATAGCTGGACCGTGTCAACGGACTGGAAGCCACTTGAAGAAAGCCTTTCGCCCTCGCGATCGAGCCATAAGCAGCGAATGCCTTGGGCGTAACGAAGTCTTCAACCTTGGCATGTTTGGCCGTTGGCTGCAGATATTGTCCCATCGTTATAAAATCCACGTCGGCGCTTCGCATGTCGTCCATCACTTGATGAACTTCCAGGCGCTGTTCACCCAGACCCAGCATAATGCCCGACTTGGTAAAGATCAGCGGGTCATGCGCTTTCACTTCCTCCAGGAGACGCAGTGACGCATAGTAACGGGCACCTGGGCGTATTGTAGGGTACAGACGCGGTACGGTCTCCAAGTTGTGATTGTAAACATCCGGGCCTGCCTCGCAGATCTTTTCGACCGCTGCGCGCATTTTACCGCGGAAATCCGGAGTTAGTATCTCGATGGTTGTGTCGGGGGTCTCTCGCCGAAGTGCCTTTATGACCTTAACGAACTGATCAGCGCCGCCGTCCGGCAAGTCGTCGCGGTCAACGCTCGTAATGACGATGTGATTAAGGCCCATCTGACCGGCTGCGATGGCGACGTTCTCCGGCTCCATCGGATCCACCAGTCGAGGCATACCGGTTTTCACGTTGCAGAACGCACATGCCCGGGTGCACACATCGCCCAAGATCATGACCGTAGCGTGTTTCTTGTCCCAGCATTCGCCTATATTCGGACACGCAGCTTCTTCACAGACCGTGTTCAGCGAAAGGTCGCGCATGAGTTTGCGCGTCTCGTGATAGCCCTTACTTACAGGGGCCTTGACCCGGATCCAGTCCGGCTTGCGAGCCTTGCGCGGAGGTTCGCTGGGTGACTTCGGTGTGGATGAGAGATCATTCATGTCGTGCCCCATCTAGGCTCGAAGGCCCCTTCCCGCAACCTCGCATAAGTATGCAATTCTGGCGACGATTCGCCCCCTTGCCTTGTTACATCTTTCGGGGCAGCAGCGTTTCCATGAAGACTTTCGAGCAGATGATTGACGGCTATCGGCACTTTCGTTCTACCGGCTGGCAGGATGAACGTGAAAGATGGCAGCAACTTGCCGAGGGCCAGTCACCTCAGGTGATGGTCATTTCCTGCTCTGACAGCCGCGTAGACCCCGCGCAAATCCTCGACGTTGCACCTGGAGAAATCTTCGTAGTCCGTAATGTCGCCGCCTTGGTCCCCCCATTCGAAACCACTCCCGGTCGTCACGGTGTTTCGGCGGCGGTCGAGTTCGCGGTACAGTTTCTGGAGGTGAAAGAGATCGTCGTGATGGGCCACGGACTGTGCGGCGGGTGCAAAGCTGCTCTTACTCAGGACCTTTACGGGAACGAGCTTGGCCAAGGTGGGCACGTAGCGCACTGGGTCGACATGCTCGATGAAGCGCGAGCCCCCATTGCGCAAAAACTTGGGACAGAAGGGCGGGAAGCCGAATTGGCGATGGAACTCGAAGCGGTGAAAGTCAGCATCCGGAATTTACAGACTTTCCCTTACGTCGCTGACAAGGTGTCGAATGCGGAATTATCCCTTCGCGGGGCCCATTTTGCAATTTCCGATGGAATTCTGCGCCTGCTCGATAATGAAAAGGATGAATTCTTCGCTGCCGAATGACTTGCGCGATCTGACCTTGCCCGTCATGTGAGCGGCCATGTCGGATAAAGAACTCAAGAACATTGCCCTTCTCATCGACGCGGACAACACTTCGCCGCGCGGTATCGATCCAGTCCTTACCGTCATGGCTGAGCTTGGGCAGGTCAACATCAAGCGGGCTTATGGAAATTTCGCAAAGAACAATCTCGCGAAATGGGGTACGATAACGCACAAGTTTGGTATCCGTCCGCAGCAGCAATTCGATCTCACTGCGGGCAAGAACGCAACAGACATGGCGATGACGATCGACGCCATCGACCTGCTTTATCAAGGCAAGGTGGACGGCTTCGGCATCATGAGTTCCGACAGCGATTTCACTCCGCTGGCTACGCGGCTTCGTCAGGACGGGCTGATTGTTTACGGCTTCGGCAGTAAGAACAAGACGCCAGACGCTTTCAAAAGCGCATGCACACGTTTCATAGATATCGACGCGCTTATTGCGGGTGCAGATGAAGAGCCCGCATCGGAGAAGAGCAAGAAAACCAAAGACAGTGGCCAGATCGACGAAGAACTGGTCGAACTTCTTGGCACAGCCTGGAAGGCGGCGAAGCGCGATGATGAAGGATATGCGCAAATGGGAGAGGTCGGCAGTTTGGCTGGAAACCGATCCAGCTTCGATGTGCGCAATTACGGCTTCAAGCGTCTTTCAGATTTGCTTGAAGCCATGGACCAATTCAAGGTCGAGCGCCGCGACAACACCCTCTATGTAAAGCGGCTACGCTAATTGAAAACGGCGCGGGTTCGATGAACCCACGCCGTAGATTAGGAGCCTCAAGCTCGAAGCGTTCTTACCTGCCGCCCTTTTGAGCAGCATAAATAGCCCAGAGGTTGGCGATATCCTTCCGAGCGCCTTCGACCTTACGGAAAGTCTCGCCAGCTTCGGAATACTTGCCCTGGTCGAACTGAGCGATCCCGAGGCGGGTAAGGACAACCGGAGTTTCCACACCACTCATACCTAGAGCCTTCGTGTAAAACTCTTCTGCTTCGGCCGGCTGATCGTAGCTGAGGAAGGTGTCACCCGCCACAACCAGTGTCTTCAAAGTTGCTCCCGACTTGCGGGCATCGGCGGCTAGTGACGACAGGCCCTGCCGGTCAGCAGACACACGGCCAGCAGCTTCCTTGCGGGATTCGATCAGGAAGGGGTCGCTCTTATCGACATTGCTAAGCGCAAAGCCTTCGTCGATCGCCGCCACGACCTCGCCGGGGTAACGGCGCGAGTCCAGTAGTTCGATGTATTCAGCCAGAACTCGCGTATCGTTATAGCTGTTAAGACGGCGCGAGAGGCGCAACAGATCCAGCGCGTCGGCATTGGCGTAGCCGCCTGAGTTCAAGGTGATGATTACCGCGTCGCCCCAAACGGCCGGGCTGGGATAATTCTCGGCAAGCATGGCGACATATTCACGCGATTGCGGCTGCAGGTTGTTCTCATATGCTTGTGCGAGGCCAACACGGATCAGCTGCTCGGGAACTGGCTCACCAGCAGCTTTCAGGCTGTTCACCGTCTCACTAACGTAAGCCAGACCTTCCTGTGTCTGATCGGCGTTGAAGTAAAGAT
The DNA here is from genome assembly GCA_002695185.1 of Erythrobacter sp. The sequence continues at coordinate 77,315 of NZOF01000096.1, read as the reverse complement.
CGGCAATCATCCGCTGCATTTCCGGCTTGCCAATATTCTTTTGCGATCCATCGGACATCGTCGCGGTCGTTGAATAATTGGCTGCGATGGCGCTTTCGAGAGCCTGGCGTGCTGCCGGGATGTCATTTCTGGCGCTGTAAGCCTGATAGGCTGCGAAGCCTATCTGTCCCGCCAGTTCCGGTTCGAGGGTACCGCTTTCCATCATGAGCTCTAGCCCACGAAGGCGCATGTCCTCGTCACCAATCTTATTACCGATATTGAAGAGAGCTCCACCAGTCGCGCGCTTTTCGTCGGAGCTCGACGTGGCTGCGACCAAGGCAGGAACCGCAGCCTTTGCTGCCGCAGCGTCGGGTGCTTCGGATTTCTGGATCTCGTCGAGCGGCTGGTAAGCGGCAAGGAATTCCTTGCTGTACTGCCCCTTCTCTTCCTTTTCTTCTTTCTTTTTCTTCTGAGCGAAGGCCGGGGCTTCCAGTGCAGTCGCGCCGAGCGCGCCCGTTCCAGCGATAACAAGTGCCATTGCAATGGCCGTAGAGGGCCGCGAGGACTTGTTGAGGCGAGTGAAAATCATTCAAAAACTCCCAAGGATAATAAGGTAAAGCACGGCACTTGCACCGATATTGGGTTCATCGGGTAGGGCATTGCCGCGTCCGCGCTTTCATTGCAAATAATGTGAGGTTTCCGCCCTGAACGAGATTTGAATAGCGCCCATGAGCGCAGTTCATCCTTATCTTCAGGCCAGATAACACCCATATGTGGAAAAAGCGCTGCAGATGGGGCTTCGGTTCCCGGCTTCGGTGGCGCATCCCGGTCATCTGGCCTAGGGTTTTCATCTAAAGACCTGTCTTACACAGCATATGGATTGTTTTAGCTTTGGCTGACGACATCGACACGATCGATTCCCCCGTTCCGGGCGGGGAAGAACACACCCGCATCGACATCGTCGAGGAAATGAAGACGAGCTATCTCGATTACGCGATGAGCGTGATCGTGAGTCGTGCCCTTCCCGACGTGCGCGACGGCCTTAAACCGGTTCACCGCCGCATCCTGTTTGCCAGTAATGAAGGTGGGTTCGTCGCCGGACGGCCGTTCCGCAAGAGCGCCAAGATAGTCGGCGACGTGATGGGGAACTATCACCCTCACGGTGACGCCGCCATATACGATGCGCTTGCCCGCATGACGCAGGATTGGTCTCTTCGCGTCCCACTGATCGATGGCCAGGGTAACTTCGGTTCCATGGACCCCGACCCCCCAGCATCGATGCGCTATACCGAAGCGCGTCTTGCCCGGGTGACCAATTCCTTGCTCGACGATCTCGACAAGGACACTGTCGACTTCGCAGACAATTACGATGGTTCTCGCAGAGAGCCGACTGTCCTTCCGGCGCGCTTCCCGAATTTGTTGGTCAATGGCGCCGGCGGCATCGCGGTCGGCATGGCAACCAACATTCCGCCGCATAACCTCGGTGAGGTGATCGACGGCTGTTTCGCCTATATGGACAATCCCGCCATCACGAGCGAGGAATTGTTCGAGATCATCCCCGGGCCCGATTTTCCGACCGCACCGCTTATCCTCGGCAAATCTGGTGCCCGCGCTGCTTACACGACCGGCCGCGGTTCCATTCTTCAGCGCGCACGGCATGAAATCGAGGAAAAGCGCGGGGACCGCAAGTCGATCGTCCTGACATCAATTCCGTTCCAGGTCGGCAAGAGCGGTCTGGTCGAGAAAATTGCCGAAGCTGCCAAGGACAAGCGGATCGAAGGCATTTCCGACATTCGCGACGAATCGAGCCGTAAGGGGGTCCGCGTCGTCGTGGATCTCAAGCGCGATGCATCGCCTGAAGTCGTCCTCAACCAGATTTGGCGCTATACTCCCGCTCAGGCGAGTTTTCCTGCCAACATGCTCGCGATCAGTGGCGGTCGTCCCGAGGTTCTTACTCTTCGCGAGTTTATCCAGGCATTCATCTCGTTCCGTGAAGAGGTTATCACTCGCCGCACCAAGTTCGAGCTGAACAAGGCGCGTGACCGGGCGCACATCTTGCTGGGCCTGGTCGTTGCCGTGTCCAACCTCGATGAAGTCGTGGCCATGATCCGCAGCGCCCCCACCCCGGCCGAGGCTCGTGCCCGCCTCCTGACCAAGGATTGGCCGATAGGGGACATCGCGCAGTATATTCGTCTGGTCGAAGCTATCGAGCCGAACGCCGAACAGGAAGGCGGAACGTACCGCCTGTCCGAGCGCCAGGTTAAAGCGATCCTGGACCTACGCCTCCATCGCCTCACGGCGCTTGGACGTGACGAAATCGGTGACGAGCTCAAGGAATTGGCTTTGTCGATCGAGGAATATCTCTCGATCCTGGCTGATCGGGTCAAACTGTATGGCGTAATGCGTGGCGAGCTGGAAGAGATCAAAGCGGCTTATGCGACCCCCCGCGTGTCCGAGATCGCGCCAGCTTGGGATGGCATCGACGACGAAGACCTGATCGAACGAGAGGAGATGGTCGTCACGGTTACGCATGGCGGTTACATCAAGAGAACACCGCTGGATTCGTTCCGCGCTCAGGCGCGTGGCGGCAAAGGGCGTAGTGGCATGGCCACGAAGGATGAAGACGCAGTCGTCGAGATGTTCGTCACTTCGACGCACAATCCGGTGCTTTTCTTTACGAATACGGGCCGCGTGTACCGCAAGAAGGTCTGGAAGCTCCCTGAAGGAAGTCCGCAGACCAAGGGGCGCCCCATGGTCAACCTGCTGCCCCTTGGCGAAGATGAGCGCGTGACGAATGTGCTCGCCCTTCCCGAGGACGAAGGCGAGTGGTCAAAGCTTAATATCGTGTTCGCGACCGAACAAGGAATGGTGCGGCGCAATTCGATGGATTCCTTCACCAACGTTCCCAGCAATGGCAAATACGCCATGGGCTTTGTCGAAGACAGTGGGGACCGCCTGATTGGGGTGGAACTGCTGACCGAAGATCAGGAAATCTTCCTGGCGTCGGACTCCGGGAAGGCAATCCGGTTCTCGGCGACGGACGCTCGCGAAACGAAGAGCCGGACCGGTATCGGCGTGCGCGGCATGAAACTGAAGGACGGTCAGAAGGTCGTATCCATGACCGTTCTCGATGCGGGTGAACGGGACACTGATGTACGCGAATCCTACCTGCGTGCGGCCCATTGGAAGAACAATGACAACCAGACGACACTGGACGCGGAAAAAGCAGCGGAGCTGGCCGAAACAGAAGAATTCATCCTGACGCTCACTGCGAACGGCTACGGTAAAATTTCCTCCTCGTACGAATACCGTACGATCGGAAGAGGCGGGATGGGTCTGACCAACATCGGGGAACCGTCGAGCAATCCCGACCGGAACGGCCCGGTTGTCGCCAGTTTCCCGGTAAAGCATGGATCACAGCTTATGCTCGTAACCGACCAGGCGAAGCTTATTCGCATGCCGATCAAATTACGGCACCTCGTCGAAGGTGGGTTCGAAAACCACGAAGGCTTCTCGATCTCAGGGCGCGGATCGTCCGGCGTGCGCATCTTTAATGTGGCCAAGGGCGAACAGATCGTGGGCGCGGCGCTCATCGACGAAACGGAAGAGCCGGAGAACGAGGCCGAAGAAATGGTCCATGACGAGATCGCCGCGCGTGGTGGGGGGCTGAACCCGACAACCCCGCATACTACCGCGCATTCCGATCGGAATATGGATGACGAGCCGGGCGGCTAATCAAAGCGTGTAGTATGGCGCCGTCGGAGTGTCTGGACCACACCTGTCACGATTAGGAACTGGCCGCTGTAATAGAGCGGCCAGACCAGCCATTCGGCAAGCGCAGGGGAAACGTGGGCGGACTCCTGCGCAAAGATAATAAGATCGCTCATGACGAACAGAGCGGCTCCGAGACCTACGCGATATCTGGGAAACTGGCTGACCCATGCCGCGCCTGCCATTGCCCCCAAAACGAGGGCATAGATCGTTGCGAGAATCCAATTCTCTAGGGGATAGGTGAGCATAGCAGCGATAACCGGGGTGAGCACGAGCAACGCCAGTCCCGCTGCTTTCTGCGTGGCGCTGGCGGCATTGCGTCGATTTGTGAGGTAAAGCCAAACTGCCACCAAATGGCTGATCGCGAAAACGGATCCACCGGCGAGGAAGCTGAACTCGAGCACGACATCGGCAATTGCCCCGAGCCCCATGACCAAAGCTATCAGGGTACCACCCTGCCCTTTCGCGCGATGACCGGCGTAAGCCGCGAGGAAGCCAACCCCTGCCCCTTTCCAGAGCGCGAGCCAGGTTCCGCCGACTTTGCCGTCCATCGCAAAATAGTAGCTGATCGCGAATAGTAGGCTAAGCAACAAATATGGCCGGTGGTCAATCAAAGCGCGCTTTGTCATAGCGCGTCTATTCCCTTGATACAGGGCGGGTGCAAGCACTAGGTGCTGATCCGCAATGACACATGACATCCAGATTATAGGCGGCGGCCTCGCGGGCAGCGAAGCGGCTTGGCAATTGGCGCGACGTGGCTTCAAGGTGCGTCTTTCGGAAATGCGTGGAAGTGGTGAGATGACGCCCGCGCACCAAACTGATGGTTTAGCCGAACTCGTATGCTCGAACAGTTTCCGCTCGGATGATAGCGACAAAAATGCCGTCGGACTCCTGCATGACGAGATGCGTCGCTTGGACAGCATCATTATGCGCGCCGGAGAAGTCGCCCGAGTTCCCGCCGGAAGTGCGATGGCCGTCGATCGCGATGTTTTTTCTGCCGAGGTGCAGCGCACCCTTGAAGAACATCCGAACGTTACAGTCGTCCGCGAAAGGATCGATACTCTGCCAGGAACTGGCCCAACTATCGTTGCTACGGGGCCGCTGACAGCCCATTCTCTAGCTGAAAGTATTGTGGGCGCGACAGGGCGGGATCGGCTTGCGTTTTTCGATGCCATCGCACCGATAATCCATCGTGACAGCATCGACATGTCGAAATGCTGGATTCAGAGCCGCTGGAACAAGCGCACCGAAGCTTCAAACGAAGAAGGCGACTATATCAATTGCCCCATGACCCAGGAGCAATACCTCGCCTTCCACCAAGGATTGATGGAAGGCGAGAAAACGGAATTCCGGGAATGGGAGGCCGACACTCCATATTTCGACGGCTGCATGCCGATCGAAGTAATGGCGGCTCGCGGCGTAGAAACCCTGCGGTATGGGCCCATGAAGGGCGTTGGTCTCGACAATCCCTACGACACCAGTGAAGAGCATCCGCGGGGGCGCTGGCCCTACGCTGTCGTGCAGTTACGTCAGGACAACAAGCTCGGCACGCTATGGAATATGGTCGGATTCCAGACGAAGTTAAAATATGGTGCCCAGGTAGAGCTGTTCAGGACTATACCTGGTTTGGAAAACGCTGAATTTGCACGGCTCGGTGGATTGCATCGCAATACGTTTATCAATTCACCCCTCGTTCTAGACCGTCAGCTGAGATTGCGTGGCGGAGAACACATACGGTTCGCAGGTCAGATCACGGGATGCGAAGGGTATGTCGAAAGTTCAGCCGTAGGATTGATGGCAGGAATGATGGCAGCTTTCGAGCTTACAGGCTGTGATTGGACTCCCCCTCCCCGCACCTCAGCATTCGGCGCACTGTTGTCGCATATTACTGGCGATGCGGAAGCGGATACGTTTCAGCCGATGAACGTCAATTTCGGACTGTTCCCACCGCTTCACGAGGTAAAGAAAAAGCAGCGCAAGGAAGCTTACACTTCCAGGGCTAAGGCTGAATTTGGCGAGTGGCTGGCGGGCCTCGACGCTGTTCCAGCCTGATCAGCAAGCGCAACTACGCTTTTTCACCGGCTTCGGTTTGGTCGTGGCGAATTCTGCTGGAGACAGTTCGCGATTGCCGTCCGCATCGGCGCCCTCGAATTTGTCGACTGTCGCAACAGCCCATTCTTCAAAGGTCAGCAAATTATTGCCGTCCTTGTCGAGTTTGCGGAACCCATCCGATCTGGTGGACAGCATTTCGCTCCGCGTGATGCGCCAATCACGATTGCGATCATAGCGGAAAAAGCGACGCTGTTCTTTTGAAAGCTCAGTTGCCTCAGGAGGCGCGGGACCTTTGAGATCGCCTGGATCAGAAAGAGGGAGGACTGCAGACTCTGTGTTTATCGGCAATGGCGTGATCGGCGGTGCAGCGTCTTCAACCTGAGCTTTGCCTTGCCACCAGAAAAGGCCGACGCCTAACAGCATCAACGTCAGCAGCGTTCCTGTGATAAAGCCTTTCACCCTCACCCCCTGCGATCGGCTACGTTCAGCTAATCATTTTCCCCAAAGCCCAAGTCTTAATGCAACTAAAGGGCTCATACGATCTCCAAGCATCGGAGCCCCTCCATTTTCCAACGACCTTTGGGCCAACCCACCCAATACTCTAAGCGGTCTTAATTCCCTAGCCTTAGTTTTATTGCCATGAGGCAATTTCGTCCATTCTTGTAGAGCCCATGCCTTAGTCATTTCATCCGCAAGATTAGCCAAATCTGCATAAGCCCAAAGTTTTCCGTCTAAGACTGCTCCGCCAACGTCGGATTGGCTGCCTACCTTTTCCGCAATTGCCCGAGCAAGTTCTGCTTTCGCTCTGACGAACAGCATCGTTCGTTTGGGCTCGACAAGGACGCTCTCCCAACCATCGATTAAGTTGATAAGAGAGCTTGTATCCTTTCCCCACGAAGATTGGATCAAGGCCGCCAGTGGGTCTCGATCTAGGGCTCCCGCTGATAAAGCCTGAAGCTTATCTCTCCACCAAGCTAGGCGGATTTGAGAAACGATAGGTTCATTGGATCCGAGCACCACCCTTCCGAGAAGAGTATCCAAGCCAAAGGTTGCACGAAATAAGGAACGATGTTTGGCGGCACTTGCAAGTGCTACCCGAGTAACTTCTGTAAGCTCGACCATACGAATACCGACTTTCGACGCCGGGCTATACGCTACATAACTGAAGTTAGAAACCTACGTCATCAGCATTCGTTATCGAGCGCTCCACTTAAGCCTTTAGCGGCTGGAGAGTTGAGATCACGGTCGTCGCGGATGATGAAAGCTGCCTCCTCACGAAATTTGACTTCCGGAAGATAGGCTTGCGAGAAAACAGCTGGATAATCGTAATAAACTTCCACGAACATGACTGCCTCACCCGGAGGGGCAGTCACTTCAAACTCTCGTCCCATACCCGTCAATTCATCACCATCGAGGCCATTCTTGTCGGTATCATTGCCGTAGGCGCTTTCGGCTTCCTTATCTCCGAAACACCGTTGCCAGTGTATAAATTGTCGGCCTGAGTCAGGGTCCCGTTCTAGACTGCTCAGAATAACGCGACCATTTTCTTTAAAACCTATCGACTTACCTTGCTCTTCGGCACCAAAAAGCACTGCTGCAACGTCACTTTCGTTGACCGTGGGACTTACGGCATTGTTGTCGGTCTGCCCCAATCGCGACGCATTGTCAGCCACGGAAAGGGCAAGTTGACTGACCTTCATCTTGGTCGATGCCATCTGCGCAAGTTCGAAACCCGCAAGGCCTAACGTCAGAAAAACGGGAGCAACAACCGCGAATTCTGTAAGTGCGACCCCGGAAGTGTTACTTCTCAGACGTGCTAAACAGAAGCGCATTTTTTTTGAGATTGTTCGTAAAGCCATTGACTGCTCCATTCAGCTGCAAACGCCTGCGTCACTTGCGTATCCTTCCTGGCGTTCGAAAGGCTGGTTTTTCTTCACGAACGTAGTCGAAAGCGTTCTTTTCGCATCGGCATCATCATAAAATGGAATTGCAAACAGCGGCTCATATTCCACCGAGACTGTGTAGACTACTACGTCTCCAGCACCGCCGTTTTCCTCTACACCGATGTCCTCATCCCATTGACCATTGCCGTTCTCGTCAACGAAATTTTCGTCGTTGTTGCAGAGACCGTCGCCATTTTTATCATTCCATTTCTCAGCACGGTTGATGTCTGCAAAGTCAAAATAGCTAACCCGTTTTGGTGTAACCTTCGCGTTCGGAGCAACTTTTTGAACGAGTTTTTCCAACTCTGCATCGGAAGCTGGGACATCTCGGGTTTCCAGAGAAGCTGCCCGGGCAACCTCTTGAGCTGCGCCATTCAGGACCGCTTGGGTATATGCAGCCTGACCAATATCCATTACGCCCAACATCATCGTAACGAAAACCGTGGCGACCAAGCCGAACTCCATAAGGGCACTGCCACTTTCGTTGCCCTGTAAATTGGGAAGTCGCTGAACATCTGCTTTCATCGTTTCATCTCCCAAATCACATAGTGATGCGTAGTTCGCCCACGTTCTTCGCAATATCTTGAAAAGCCTCCTTCAAGCCTTCCGAATTCTTGGCATCGAAAGAACTTTGCGGAGACGCGCAGGCTTGGAGATCGGCGCTTAGGTCAGACCCAAAAGCAATAACCCATATGCGAATTCCTTTGGCTCTAACCGCTTGGCAGACGGCACGAAAGCGGCTGGTGTGACGGCTTTTCTGTTGGGAGGTACCATCGTCGGTAACCCTCTTGTCGTAATATTCTGTTCCGTAGGCAGAATATCCACTCCAACTGGGTTCCATTTCGCCATCGGTTAGGAAGATGATATGACGCGCTACTTCCGCGCCGTTTTGTGGTGGGTCCATAACCGTAGAAGCAAACATTCCAGTGGGCGACAATAAGCGACCACCCCAAATCATCCCCAGATCTAGATAGGTGCTGCCCTCGGGCGAAAGCTTGTTTGCCTCGGCCATGAATTCGTCTTTGCTGAGCTCATCGAGTAATTTGGCTTGCGACGGACAACCGGAGCCTGTGGGATGTCCGTCGTAACCCCTGTCCTGACGATAGATGCTAGACGAGGTGCCTCGACGATACGCCATTTCTGGCCATAGCGGCCGCCATTTGGATTCTTCTGAACCGTCGGGGGCTTTATCGATGTCCAGGTCCCAAGTGTAAGGGGACATCCCCAAGAGGCTGCTGAAACTGAACGTGGCTTCGGACGCGGTTCCTCGCTCTTCTATGCAACCTTTCCACGTATACGGCTTTTTGCTGCCGTCGTCGTCGTCATTTTCAATCTCGGTGACGTTGAAAAGCTTGTAATTGGAGACATCAAGATCGTCGCCATCGCTTTGCTTACGTTCCTTATAAAGCCACCTCTTGAAGGTTTTTGTGGTGACCTCTTCGAATATCGGATCTTCAATAGTTAATTCTTCAGAAAATATTTCGCGCTTTTCTTTTCTATCGTCCAACCAATACCAGTAGGTATAAGCAACTCTACAGCGATAAACCGTTCTATCTTGTTCCTGCCAAGTTCTCTTTTCCGTTATTCTTTGTTTTGCAGAGTTGATATACGTTCGCTCTTCGGTTTTCGACTTACCTTTATTCCTCCATGCCCCATCGCTCGGTTTCGCATTGTTGCACTCTGGCTCATCATCGTACCAAGAGTTATTGTACCGACTCCAGTTCTCGCTGGTCAGATCATTTGTGCCGGAATTAGTCGTGTATCGCGGCGGTTCGTAACCGACCACAATTGTCTCAGTCTTGGTATTATATTCTGGAACACGAGATTGCAGGTTCATCCTGTCCACAATCCAATCCGGTTCCAACAGACGCCCAACATTGACGGAAGAGCTGTATGGTACAAAGCCATAGCGAATCCGCGCATTGGTGCCGTCCGCTGATTTGGCTACCGTATCGTAAAAACTCTCCATTGCATCACGAAGGAGGGTTATCCGTCTCTTGGAATTATCCCAGGTATTGTTTCCATTTATGTCTCGATTCATCGAGCCAGTGGTGTCGAGGACCATCATCACGTCCGCATTGCCCATAGACATGCTTGCCGTGCAGCTCACTTTGATGGGTATGTTGTCGATGCCAAAAACGCGCATGAGAGTCGTATCTACCTTGGTCGAAACGACTGCTTCGATAGTATTGCCGTTGTCGGAAGAGGTCGGAACAAAGGCAGGAATGTCAATGTCCGATATACCTGTCATATTGACATTGAAATATGACTTTGCCGCTGCGACGGCCTCCGCGTTAAATCCTTCACCTCTGACATTCTTGCGACCAGCAAGCACACCGGCGTCACAGGCATTCTGGAGTTTGTTTTCAACAAGGTATGCGCGCGAGGCGTCAACCCCCCCGCCGACAAGGCCTGCAAGAACAAAGATCGCAGCCGCCGTTAAGGGGAAGACGTTGCCGGCCTCGCTTTGCCGCAGCTGTTGAAGCACCCCATCATGTTCGCGCGCCATACTTGTCGCCCCAAATTACCTAGATTTGGTTGGGGCTGTAGCGCTCGTTTCGCTAATTTTTTGCTAAGGCGGATGGTTAAACCACCCGCCTTATTCAGTCGCGATAGCAGACTTTCTTTGCCGCCTTTACGATCTTAGGTGTGTCGATCAGCGCCAGTTTTTCGAGGTTCGCTGCATAGGGCAGCGGCACGTCTTCGTCACAGACACGCGTAACGGGTGCATCGAGGTGATCGAAGCCCTCTTCCATGCAGATCGCGACGATTTCCGAAGCTATCGAGCAGGTCGGCCAGCCTTCCTCGGCGATGATCAGGCGGTTGGTCTTCTTGAGGCTTTCGAGCACCGTATCTTTGTCGAGCGGGCGGAGGGTACGCAGGTCGATAACCTCGGCGTCGATACCCTCTTCTGCCAATTGCTCCGCAGCTTCGAGGGCCAAGCCAACAGCAATGGAGTAGGAAACGATGGTTACGTCCGCCCCTTCCCGCACGATCCGCGCCTTACCGATCGGAAGAACGTGGTCATCCAGTTCCGGTAGTTCGAAGCTGCGACCATAGACCAGTTCGTTTTCCAGGAAGACGACGGGATCTTCGCAGCGGATTGCAGCTTTCAGCAAGCCCTTGGCGTCCGAAGCGTCATAGGGAGCGATTACGATCAGCCCAGGGACGCTGGCGTACCAGGGACCATAGTTCTGGCTGTGTTGGGCGCCCACACGACTTGCAGCTGCGTTAGGGCCGCGGAACACGACCGGACAGCGCATCTGGCCGCCCGACATGTAGTTGGTCTTGGCGGCCGAATTGATGATGTGATCGATCGCCTGCATGGCGAAGTTGAAAGTCATGAATTCCACGACCGGGCGCAATCCCCCCATCGCGGCACCTGTCCCGATGCCGGCAAAGCCATACTCGGTGATTGGCGTATCGATCACGCGCTTGGGGCCGAATTCATCGAGCAGGCCCTGAGTGACCTTGTATGCCCCCTGATATTGAGCAACTTCCTCACCCATGACGAACACGCGTTCGTCGCGGCGCATTTCTTCAGCCATCGCGTCGCGCAGTGCTTCGCGCACTGTCACGGTTGCCATATTGGTCCCGTGCGGAACCTCCGGATCTTTCACGCCAGCCTTCTTCGCTGGCTTCGTAATCTCTGCTTCCGACGGATCACGTCCCACATCCTTGCCTTCGCCGGGTACGTCATGGGTTTCGGAGGCCGACGCCGCGACATTGGAGACATCTTCACCTTCAGCAGCGAGCATGGCGATCACCGTTCCGACGGCAACGTTCTCCGTGCCTTCGGCGACCAGGATTTTACCTAGCGTGCCTTCGTCGACAGCTTCGAATTCCATCGTCGCCTTATCGGTTTCGATTTCGGCAATGATATCGCCGGCGACGATCTCGTCGCCCTCCTGCTTGAGCCATTTCGCGAGAGTGCCTTCCTCCATAGTCGGAGACAGGGCAGGCATCTTGAGTTCGATAGCCATCGCTCAATACTCCTCCACCAGAACATCCGTGTAGAGTTCGGATGCTTCCGGCTCCGGCGAGTTCTCGGCAAAGTCCGCAGCTTCGCTGACGAGTTTGCGAATGTCCTTATCGATGCCTTTCAACTCTTCTTCCTTGCTGCCCTGTTCGATCAGGATCTTTTTCAGGTTCTCGATCGGATCCTTGTGATCCTTCATATCCTGCACCTCTTCGCGCGAGCGATATTTGGCAGGGTCCGACATCGAGTGACCGCGGTAACGATAGGTTTCGCATTCCATCAAAACGGGGCCCTTGCCCTCGCGCACGTGCTTGAACGCGATTTCGGCAGCCTGACGCACTTCGAGCACGTCCATGCCGTTGACCTTCATGCCGGGAATGCGAAACGCCGTACCCCGGCGGTAGAATTCCGTTTCGGCAGAGCTACGACTGACGGCCGTACCCATGGCGTACTGGTTATTCTCGATCACGAATACGATCGGGAGCTTCCAGAGCGACGCCATATTGAACGTTTCGTAAACCTGGCCCTGGTTTGCAGCGCCGTCACCGAAATACGCCAGGCAGAGTCCGCCGTCCTCATTGTACTGATGTGCGAGCGCCAAGCCACCGCCCAGCGCCACCTGGGCGCCCACGATGCCATGACCGCCATAGAACTTGTGCTCGGTCGAGAACATGTGCATCGACCCGCCCTTGCCCTTGGAAATGCCGGCCTCGCGGCCAGTCAGTTCGGCCATGATGACCTTGGGGTCGATCCCATACGCAAGCATGTGGCCATGATCGCGATAACCGGTGATCACGCTGTCCTTATCACCATCGAGCGCGGACTGAAGGCCAATAGCGACGGCTTCCTGACCGATATACAGATGGCAGAATCCCCCGATCAGCCCGAGCCCGTATAGTTGCCCGGCGCGCTCTTCGAAGCGTCGGATCAGGAGCATCTGCTCGTAGAATTTTTGCATCTGCTCCGGTGATGCATCGAAGCGTTTGCTCTTCTCGAAATCCTCCTGAAGGGAGTGAAGAGCGAATTCGGGGTTCTCCGCGGGGCTGCGCGGAGTGCTGTTTTTCGGGGCCTTGGCCAAAATATCTCGTCCCTTTTCCAGTCGGGGATTTCTCTCGCAGCGCCTATAGCCACAGCGCTGCGCGGAGCGCAACGCTGCGGTGCATTTGCATACGAAAACCTTACGGAATTGCGGACAATTCGTCCGCTGGGTCAGTCATCCAGCTTGATGACGACTTCGTCCGGGTGGACGACATTCAACTGGCTGCGGAGCAATTCGCCGACCATATCGGGATCGGCATGATCAGGGTGAAGTAGGGCGACCTTGTTCTCCAGAGCAGCCCTATCCTTCTCTAACGCCGCAAGTTGAGCTTTGCGCTGATCGAGTAGACGAAGATTTTCGCTCCACGCCAAGAGACCCGACGGACCCGCGATCGCGAGACCGCCGATGACAAGCAATACGAAAAACGCCGCGCTTTGCGTCGCCTTCTGCCTGCGAACCAAATCGAGTCTGCCTCTTTGTCTCATCACCGCTACAGAATCATAGTTACCATTGCCGCGCAAGCTGGAAATTGCGGGCTAGCGCCAAGAAGTTGGCTAGATCAGTTGAACTTCAGGCGAGGAACATGATCCGACCATTATGGGTTGGATTCTTGACATAAGCGCACTCTAAGCGTATTTGGTTTCTATTGAAACTAATTAATGGACAGAGGATATCCAATGCCCGACCTTTTTGAAAACCCGATCGGCCTCGACGGATTTGAGTTCGTAGAATTCTGCGCGCCTGAAAAGGGCGTTATCGAACCGGTTTTCAAGGCGATGGGCTTTATCCATGTAGCCAGCCATCGGTCCAAGGACGTCCACCTGTGGCGCCAAGGCGGGATCAACCTCATCATCAATTACGAACCGCGCAGCGCTGCTTGGTATTTTGCGCGGGAACATGGGCCGTCTGCTTGCGGTATGGGGTTCCGCGTCCGCGATGCCAAGAAAGCCTATGACGAGTTGCTTGAACGGGGTGCCGAACCGGTCGTGGTCGACAATGGCCCTATGGAACTCCGCATTCCGGCAATCCGAGGAATTGGCGGGGCCATAATCTATCTGATCGACCGTTATGCAGAGCAAGGCGAAAGCATGCTGTCGATTTACGATATCGATTTCGAATATCTTGATGGCGTCGAGAAATGGCCGAAGGGTGCAGGCTTCAATGTCATCGACCACCTGACCCACAATGTTTACAATGGCCGTATGAAATACTGGGCGGACTATTACGAAAGCCTGTTCAATTTCCGGGAAATCCGCTTCTTCGACATCAAGGGCGAATATACGGGCCTGACCTCGAAAGCTCTTACCGCTCCCGACGGCAAAATCCGCATTCCACTCAACGAAGAGGGAGAAGGCGGCAAAGGACAGATCGAAGAGTTCCTCCGCGAATTCAATGGTGAGGGAATTCAGCATATCGCGCTGATTTGCGATGATCTCGTCACTGCCTGGGACAATCTGAAGGATCTGGGTGTTCCTTTCATGACTGCACCGCCCGAGACATATTACGAGATGCTCCCGGAACGTCTGCCGGGTCATGGCGAAGACGAAAACGAACTTAAGATGAGAGGCATTCTTCTCGACGGAACCACCGAGGGCGGACACCCCCGTCTTCTCCTCCAGATTTTTGCGGAAGCGCAGGTTGGTCCCGTCTTCTTCGAATTCATTCAGCGCAAGGGTGACGAAGGGTTCGGTGAAGGAAACTTCAAGGCTCTGTTCGAAAGCATGGAACGTGACCAGATCAAGCGTGGCGTCCTTAGTGTTGAAGACGCCGAGACGGTTGAGGCGGAGCCTGCGGAATGAACAATCCCGCCGCACATCCCGTTAAACTGGGCGGCGTTCACCACGCCGCATACCGCTGCAAGGACGCGAAAGAGACCGTCGAATGGTACGGGAAGGTCTTGGGCATGGAATATACCACTGCCTTTGCCGAAGATCATGTCCCGTCGACGGGCGACTACGATCCCTACATGCATGTCTTTCTTGACGCAGGTAACGGCAACATCCTCGCGTTCTTCGAACTGCCAAATCAGAAGGACATGGGACGCGATGAGAATACCCCTCAATGGGTGCAGCATCTCGCGTTCAAGGTGGGCAGCGAGGAGGAACTCAACGCAGCCAAAGAACATGTCGAGAGCCTCGGCATCGACGTCTTGGGTCCCACACATCACGGGATATTCAAGTCGATTTATTTCTTCGATCCAAATGGACATCGTGTCGAACTCGCGACCGATATCGGCACGGACGAGCAATATGCCGAATTGAAGCGGGTTGCGCCCATGATGCTGGAAGAATGGAGCGAGACGAAAACCGCTCCTCGGCATGCCGACTGGCTTCACGAACTGGCCCGCCAAGAGCACGCTCGGAAATAGCGCGAACTGATCATCCGGTCTTCCGATTAGGAACTCACCCAGCAGGCTGACGTTGCCCAGACAATGGAGCTTGCTTAGTGAATTATATCGGAACGCTGCGGGATCAGTTACAATCGATGGGTAAGGGTTTCGTGGAAACCCTGCCCAGTCTGGCAATCGCCCTATTCATCGTCTTGCTGACATGGATCGTGGCTCGTTTCGCTGTTCGCATCTCTGATATGATCGTTGGCCGGACAGAAATCCGTACCAGCCTCAAGAACCTGGTAGATACGGTCGTAAAGCTCACGATCTGGGTTATTGGCCTTTTCATAGCTGCCGTCGTGGTGATGCCCGACCTTACGTTTGCCAGCCTGCTTGCAGGTCTCGGCATCGGAGCCGTGGCAATCGGCTTCGCGTTTCAGGACATTTTCGAAAATTTCTTTGCCGGCATACTCATCATGCTGCGGGAGAAAATGCAGATTGGTGATGTCATCGAATGCGAAGGCATAACCGGCAAGGTCGAACATATTACCTTACGAGAAACCCATGTACGTAAGCTGTCGGGCGAACTTACCGTCGTCCCCAATTCCATTCTATTCAAGAACCCGGTAGAAATCCTCACGGACGTCGAACAGCGTCGACACGATGTGGTGGTCGGCGTATCCTACGACACCAATCTCGATCATGCAGCTGATGTTATTCGCCGGGCGGTTGAGGGCGTCGACGATGTTCTTGCCAGCAAGGGCGTGGATATTTTCGCGCAGGAGTTCAATTCCAGTTCGGTCGATTTCCTCGTCCGCTGGTGGGCCGGCGCTGCTCCGCGCGCCGGCTGGGAAAGCAAGGACAAAGTAGTTCGAGCTATAAAGGGCGCTCTCGATGAGGCCGGCATAGAAATCCCCTTCCCTTACGTGACCCATACCTTCAAGGAAACGGTTCCAGTCAGTCAGCTGGGTGAGAGTTCGAAGCCGACACCCTGAAGAAAGACGGGCGGAACTATTGGGCATTTTAGGATGAGCGATCTGGCGCGGCTTTCGCGCAAACAGGAATACGCGCTCGCGTTTGCTGCGGCGGTCGTGACTGCCAATGCCTATTATATCCATCCCATCATCGGCGAGGTGGCCGAACACTTTGGGGTAACCGAGGCTCGCATCGGGATCGTACCGGCCCTCAATCAGATCGCTTTGGCCATCGGGATCCTACTCTTGCTGCCGTTGGGAGATCGGTATTCCAACCGGCGGCTCACGATAATCTTCACCGCCGGCCAAACGCTGTCTTTGGCCTTGATGGCTTTCTCGAAAGGGTTTGTCGGTTTTACCGCGGGATCCACTCTCCTCGGTTTCTTCACAATCGCTCCCTACCTGTTGCCGGCTTATGCTTCCAAACGGGTCGCCCCGGAAAGGCTGGGCCAGGTAACGGCACTCCTCACCGCCGGCGTTATTCTCGGCATTCTGATTGCAAGGGTTGGTGCTGGCTGGGTGGCAGAACATTATGGTTGGAGGTGGGTCTATTGGATTGCAACCAGCCTGATGCTGGCGGTTACACTGGCCCTTCCCCGTCTGATGGAAAGCGGCGAGCGAGATCGCGGCGGCGAGCCTTACGGTCGTCTCGTGAGGTCGGTTCTTTCTGTGGCCAGTCGCCACCGTGAGGTCCTACTTTCCGGAGCTATACAAGCTCTGAATTTCGCACAATTTATCGCACTCTGGCTCGCCCTTGCCCTCTATCTCACCGGCCCCTTGAATTACGGCACCGATGTAGTCGGATATCTCGCGGCAATCGCTGCGGTCAGCATCTTGTCAACGCCTCGCCTTGGCAGGTGGGCCGACGCCATCGGTCCTCGCAAAGCACGGCTGATTTTCGCGGTCGCCCAGTTGTTCGGTATAGCCCTGTTCTGGCCACTAGGCGGTAGCCTGTGGGGACTGCTCGTACCACTCGTCATCGTAAATTTGGTAGGCCCACCCATCGACGTGACGGGCCGGATGACATTCCTTTCGCTCGAACCGGATCTTCGTACGCGCCTGACGACAGTATATATCGTCCTGATGTTTATCGGAGGGGGGATCGGCAGCATCTTCGCCACATCGGTTTACGGAAACCTGGGTTGGGCAGGGGTCTGCGTAATGCTGATCGCATCGTCCACAGTTCTTACAATGCTTGCTTGGCGTGCGACTAGATTGGGGAAATGATGGTGCGCCCGACAGGATTCGAACCTGTGGCCCCCAGATTAGGAATCTGGTGCTCTATCCGACTGAGCTACGGGCGCGCCAAGGGCGCTCTATAACGCATGAAGTGTCCGAGGCAATCAGTTCAGTTTTTCCGGATCCGAGATCGGAAACAGTAGCGGAGCAACCGTTATCCCTTCGGAAGCGAGGTCTTCGGCTTCCTTGCGGGTCGCCTTGCCATGGATAGGGGCCTCATCTTTTTCGCCGTAATGTTGCGATCGGGCCTCTTCGGCGAACTTGTCACCGACCCACTTGCTGGTTTCGAGCGCTTTTGCCTGTGCCTTGGCCAATTTTTTTAAAGCCTCCGACACCTCCGGGGGCATGGGTGCATTGGACAGCTGCGCTTCTTCCGAAGGCGAGGCATTCGAATTTCGACTTGCTTTCGCCCCCACTGCTGGCGCCATCGGTGCCTTGTCGACTAGGTTACTGCCGCATTCGGGACAGTCGACCAGTCCGTTTTTCCGCTGCGTTTCATAGTCGGTTGAGGACCCGAACCAACCTTCGAAGCGGTGACCATTATCGCAGTGGAGATCATAAACTATCATGATCGGCTACTTGGCCAATTCGCGGCGATTGGCAAGACTTGGCACCTGTGCTCGGACTTCCTCAATTCGATCTGCTTTTACCTCAGCATACCCCAACCCCGCCGGTGCATTGCCAATATCAAGTAATACTTGCCCCCAGGGATCGACCACCAAGCTGTGTCCATAGGTATTTCGGCCGTCCGCATGAGCGCCGGTCTGGGCGGCTGCGACGACATATGAGCTGGCCTCGATCGCCCTGGCTCTCTGCAGGACATGCCAATGTGCTTCGCCCGTTGGAACTGTAAACGCCGCTGGTACGGCGATGACATCGCAGCGAGCATTTCCCAATGCTTCAAAAAGCGCGGGAAATCGCAAGTCATAACAGATTGCCAGCCCAAGCTTGCCGGCCGGCGTTTGCACCGTCGCGACCTTCTCACCTGCCTGGTAAGCGCTTGATTCGCGCCAGGTCTCCCCGGAAGCGAGATCGACGTCGAACATATGGATCTTGTCGTATCGCGCAGCTATTTCGCCATTCGCATCAATCACGAACGAACGATTGACCCATTTTCCTTCGCCCGTGTCTATGGCCAGCGAACCAAGGCATGTCCAAATGCCGTGCTTGGCAGACCGGTCACGAACGGTGGCAAGGACCCTATCCTCGCTTTCGATCCTGATTGCGTCTGCCGCGCGTTTCCTATCACGATCAAGCAGCCCCGACATTTCCGGGGTGAAGAGCATCGCAGCCCCCTCCCCTGCTGCAGCCTGGATCATCGAGCCAAGGAAATCAGCATTTTCTTCAGGATTAATGCCCGAAGTCATCTGGAGGACGGCAATGTGGGTCATTCAGCCCTCGAGCAACGCGTCCAGCTTGCCGGACCGCTCTAATGCAGCGAGTTCGTCAGACCCGCCGACATAGGTGTCGCCGATGAAAATCTGTGGAACCGTGCGGGCTTGCGGAGCACGGGTCTGCAGTTCGTCCCGTTTGGGGCCGCCCATCGTGATGTCGTGTTCGTTATAGTCTGCACCCTTCTCATCGAGAAGGCGTTTTGCGCGCACGCAAAAGCCACAACCGAACTTTGTGTAAATATCGATCTGCGGTTGGCTCATTCCATTTCCTTTGAATATGAAGACTATCGCTAGCGCTTGATGGCGATGCTTGAAAGCGTTTTGGCGGTACCTATTTTGGTTCCGTCAACACACATCGTGGAGACACGGGAGTGCCGGTTGCGGGCTCCTTACATAACCAAATTGCTCACTGGAGGATTTGTTTCGATGAACCGTTTTGATACTACCCCTTACCGCCGCTCTACTGTGGGTTTCGATCGCCTGTTCGACCTGATGGAGCGCCAGGCTCGCAACGCCGGCGGCGATAATTATCCGCCCTTCAATATCGAACGACGCGACGAGGATGCCTATCGCATTACCCTCGCCGTTGCCGGCTTCCGTGCCGAAGATCTCGAGATCACGGCCCAGCAGAACCTGCTCGTGATCCAGGGGCGTAAACGCGACGATCAGCCCGAAGGCGAAATGCTTCACATCGGCATCGCCAACCGCGGTTTCGAACGCCGTTTCGACCTTGCCGATTACGTTCGGGTAGAGAACGCTGACCTGCGCGATGGCATGCTGTACATCGATCTCGTCCGCGAAGTGCCTGACGCGATGAAGCCCAAGAAGATCGCGATCGGCGGTCAGAAGACGCTCGAAGTCGTCAAGAACGAGGACGATAGCGAAGCAGCCTGATCTTTGCAGTTGAAGTTTGGGCGGTGCCTTCTTTCGGAGGCGCCGCCTTTTTCGTTGGGATTAAAAAATAGGGGGCAGCGCCCGAAAGCACTACCCCCGCGACGCAAAGCGCCGCCGAGCCTCGGATACGGTTGTCCGGGTCGCAGAAGACGACCGAGTTCGAGGCAAGCCCCACCGCTTGCTCAACGCAGCGAATATCTCTTTGCTCTCTCAAACTGGAGAGCTGAGTCGAGGGTTACCTGCCCCATCTATAACAAAAGATAAAGTCGTGAAGGCGCATTCCCGATGTCCCCAAAGGGGTGCGTTAACCACGCGCCGGGTACCTTTGGTGGGATTACAGGAATTTACGTATACGGCCGAAGCCCCAGAAAAATTTATACGAGCCGCGCCTGTTCCAGTGCCGCACCGATAAACCCGGCGAACAGAGGGTGTGGATCGAACGGTTTGGACTTCAATTCGGGATGGAACTGGACACCCACGAACCATGGGTGATCTGGTCTCTCCACGATTTCCGGTAGCAAACCGTCGGGGGACATGCCCGAGAAGATCAGTCCCTGCTTTTCAAGCGGCTCGATATACTTGCCGTTCACTTCGTAACGATGGCGATGGCGTTCGGAGATATCGGTTTCGCCGCCATAAATCGAGGAAACATGGCTGTTGGCCGCCAGCTTGGCATCATAGGCACCGAGCCGCATGGTGCCGCCGAGGTCTCCGCCGGCTTCGCGGGTCTGCAGACCTTCTTCGGTCATCCACTCGGTAATGATACCGACGACGGGTTCTTCGGTGGCGCCAAATTCGGTGGAACTTGCCTTGTCGATACCCGCATTGCGTGCGCCTTCGACGCAGGCCATCTGCATGCCTAGACAGATGCCGAAGAAAGGCACCTTGCGCTCGCGGGCGAAGCGGACGCTGGCAATCTTGCCTTCGCTTCCGCGTTCGCCGAAGCCGCCGGGCACGAGGATACCATGCATGGGTTCGAGCTGAGCGGCGATGTCGCTATCGTTCTGCTCGAACACCTCGGCATCGATCCACTTGATGTTGACCTTGACGCGATGCGCCATGCCGCCGTGAATCAAAGCCTCGTTGAGCGATTTATAAGCGTCCTGAAGCCCGACATACTTGCCGACCACGCCGATCGTCACCTCGCCTTCGGGGTTCGAGTGGCGATCGACCACGTCGTACCAACGCGAAAGATCGGGTTCGGGCGCATCGGTGATTCCGAAGCCGCGCAGAACCTCGGTATCGAGGCCTTCGCCGTGATATTGAAGCGGGACCGAATAGATCGATGGCGCATCCAGAGCCGGAATGACCGCTTCCTTGTGCACATTGCAGAAATTGGCGATCTTTTGCCGTTCGCCATCCGGAATGGGATGTTCAGCGCGGCACAACAGTACGTCGGGCTTGATGCCGAGGCTGGCGAGTTCGCGGACAGAATGCTGGGTCGGCTTTGTCTTCAGCTCACCCGCCGCAGCGATATACGGCACCAGCGTGACATGGACGCTGAGCGACTGCATCGGCTCGAGCTCGTTACGAAGCTGCCGGATCGCTTCCATGAACGGAAGGCTTTCGATGTCGCCCACCGTGCCGCCGATTTCACACAGGATGAAATCGTGATCGTCCTGACCGGCAAGTGCGAATTCCTTGATCGCATCGGTCACATGCGGAACCACCTGCACGGTTGCGCCGAGGTAATCCCCCCGCCGCTCCTTGGCGATGATCTGCTGATAGACGCGCCCGCTGGTGATGTTGTCGCCCTGATGAGCCGAAACGCCGGTGAAACGCTCGTAATGGCCGAGGTCGAGGTCGGTCTCCGCGCCGTCGTCGGTTACATAGACCTCGCCGTGTTGATACGGGCTCATCGTGCCCGGATCGACGTTGAGGTAGGGATCGAACTTACGAATGCGGACCTTGTAGCCACGCGCCTGGAGAAGGGCAGCAAGCGATGCTGCCATGAGACCTTTGCCAAGCGAGGAGACCACGCCGCCGGTGATGAAAATGTACCGCGCCATGGGAGTCGGGCCTTAAGCGTGCGGGTTGAGTCGGCGCAAGGGAAAAGGCGCGCGACGAGGCGCGCTATCCACCGTAGCGCAAGCGAATTCCGGAAAAGCGGGCTTTATTCGGCCAGCGGATCGTCGGACGGAGCGGGAGCCTGCGCCGGGGCAGCAGGAGCGGCTGCAGGTCCGCCAAGCGGATCGTTTTCTACCGGTGCGACGGTGCGATCCAGCGTCGATTCAATCTCACCAGCGCCAACTCCTTCGACGGCCATCGCAGCTAGGGCGATCGACAGCGCCACGAACGCTACCGCCAGCCACTTGGTCGACCGGGTCAGAAAGTCTGCCGCACCACGCGCGCTCAACATCCCGCTCGGGCTGCCGCCGATCCCGAGACCGCCGCCTTCGCTGCGTTGCATCAAGATTACCGTGATGAGTGCTGCGCCGATGATGGCCTGAACGACGGTGAGAAAGAGAAACATGGATGAGATACTCTGGGAAAGCTGTGAATTTCTGCGCCGCATCTAGAGGCAGCGCGGCAAAACGGCAAGCGTCAGGCCTCTTCGGTCTCCGACGCAGCCACGACGATACCGAGGAAACTTTCTGCCGAAAGGCTTGCGCCGCCTACCAAAGCACCGCCCACTTCAGGCAGCGAGAGTATCTCGCGCGCATTTTCGGGCTTCACCGAGCCGCCGTAAAGAATTCGCACACCTGAAGACTGCTCCTCGCCATAGGTTTCATCGAGTAAGGTCCGAATCGCCTTGTGCATGGCTTCAATATCCGCCGGAGTAGCGGTCTTGCCGGTGCCGATTGCCCAAACGGGTTCATAGGCAACGGTCAGCCGCTCGGTAGGATCTTCGATCTTGGGCAGGCTGGCGCGCAACTGCTTGAGAACGAAATCTTCCGCTTCACCCTTTTCGCGGATTGGCAGCGTTTCCCCGCAGCAAAGAATGATCCGCAGACCGGCTTCGATCGCGCTTTCGATCTTGGCATTGATCTGCTTGCTGGTTTCCTTGTGGTCACCGCGCCGTTCGCTGTGCCCGATGATTACGAATTTGGCTCCGGCATCGGCAAGCATGGTCGCAGAAATATCGCCGGTATGCGCCCCGTCTTCACCCGGGAAACAGTCCTGCGCGCCCACGCCGATCTGCTCCGCTTCACGGTGAACGGCATGAATGAGCGTAAACGGAGGAGCAACGGCAACCTCCGCTTTCATATAGCGCTGGGCGGCACGGTCGATCGCGCGCGCTTCGGGCAGCATGGCGCGCGTTCCGTTCATTTTCCAGTTGCCGACGATGTAGGGCCGTTCGGCCATAGGTAAGTCTTCCTGTAGTGAATCGCTGTTCGGGCGCGAGGCTATATAGGTCGTAAGCGCCGGACCGCTAGACGTGGTTCGTTAATAGGTCAAAACCGGACAGGACCTGTTGCGGCCTGGTCGCAGGGCGGATAAAGCGCGCCCCACAACCGGTTTGTTGCCACCGATCATCCGGCAGGCAGCGGCCAAAAGCACACGAAAAGGCATCTTCGCAAGCCATGCTCACGTTTTTCCGGAATTTCTTCAAGACCAAGATTGGTCTCGCACTGGCCCTGGCCTTCCTGGTCCTGATCGGGTTCGCTTTCGCCAGCATGGATGTCTCCAATTCGGGTGCATTCGGCGGTGTGGCAGGTGGAAACAGTGTTGCGGTCGTAGGAGACGAGAAGATCGGCACGGCCGACCTCAACTCGGCGGCCAACAGCGCACTTCAGCGTAGGCGCCAGCAGGATCCCGAAGCGACCATGCAAACCTTGCTTGCAGGTAACGGCCTCAATGATGTCCTCGACGATCTCATCAACCGGTACGCCCTGATCGCCTGGGGCGAGCAAAACGGACTTCGCGCCGGCACGAATCTGGTGAACAGCGAAATTCGTCAGATTCCTGCCGCTCGCGGTGCCAGCGGGGATTTCAGCACCGACAGCTATAACATTTTCCTGCGCTCGAACGGGCTGACTGATGCCGAACTGCGTCAGCAAATCCGCACGTCGCTCTTCTTCCAGCAGTCCATCCTTCCTTCGGTATACGGCTCGAAGCTGCCTGACAGCATCGCGACCACTTATGCGCGCAGCTTCAAAGAACGCCGCTTTGGCGCGATCGCTACGATCCCGGCCAGCCTTTTCGCACCGCAAGGCGACCCGACGGACGCGCAGCTGAACAAGTTCTACACCGATAACCGCACACGCTTCGTCCGCCCCGAACGCCGTACTTTACGCTATGCCACGTTCGACAGCAGCGCATTGGGCGACAGCATCGAACCGAGCGATGCCGATATCGCGGCTTATTATCGTGACAACGGCGACGAATATGCCGCGCGCGAACTGCGCAGCCTCACGCAGTTGATCATTCCGACGCGCGAGGGAGCGGAAGCCATCGCCAAGCGAATCCAGGGTGGAGAAAGCTTCGCACAGGCCGCCGCCAGCGCTGGCCTGCGGACGACCACGGTCGATGCGCAGGAAAAAACGGAAATCAGCAGCACCGCTTCGCCAGCTGTAGCAGATGCATATTTCGCTGCTGCCCAAGGTGCAGTAACGAAGCCTGCCCGCAGCCCCTTGGGCTGGCACATCGCCCGCATCACCGAAGTGGACAGCCAGCCTGCCCGCGCCCTAGCCAGCGTCCGTAGTGAGATTGCCGACCAGTTGCGCGAACAAAATCGCCAGCGGGGCATCGCTGAACTGGCGGTCGATATCGAAGATCGTCTCTCCGATGGTGCATCGCTTCCCTCCGTCGCCGAAGAACTGGGACTGGACCTGCAGACGACCGAGCCGGTCACTGCTTCCGGCACAGTATACGGAACGCAGCAGCAGGTGCCGGAGGTACTGCGTCCGGTGCTGAATTTCGCATTCCAGATCGACGAGAACGAAGCGGAAATCGGCGCCCTGCCCGACGGCCAGACTTTTCTGGTCTACGATGTCACCGATATCACTCCGTCGGCCGTCGCCCCGCTCGCTCAGATTCGCGATGAAGCGGTGGCACAGTGGCGGCAGGTTCGCGGCGAGCAGTCCGCCAAGGCCGCTGCCGAACGTATCGTGAAGCGGGTCGAAGGCGGGCAAAGCCTCGCTGCGGCCGTCGCTGCGGAAGAGAAAGCCATTCGCGTGCCAGAGCAGGTCAATTACAGCCGCGAGGAACTGGCCCGGTTGCAGAACACCCGCGTTCCGGCACCGATCGCCCTCATGTTCGGCATGGCCAAGGGAACGGTCAAGAAGCTCGAAGGCCAAGGTGACCAGGGATGGTATGTCGTCGATCTCGAGAAGATCGAGCTCGAGGATCTTACCGAAAACGATCCGCTGATCGCACAGGCCCGCAGTCAGGTCGGTCAGGCATGGAGTTCGGAATATGGCGAGCAGCTGCTGACCGCCATGCGCGCCGATGTGGGTGTCGAACGCAATGCCGATGCCATCGCGGCGGTCCGTCGCCAGCTCCTCGGCGAGCCTAACTGAGGCCGCGCCTTGACCGGCAAACTGAACGGTTACGCCGCGGCGCGTGATGCGCTGGAGAACGGCGATCCGGCGCTCGTCTGGCGCCGGATCGTGGCAGATACGGTTACGCCGGTCGGCGCTGCCTTGCGCCTGTTCGAGGAAGGGCGCGGCGATTTCCTGCTGGAATCGGTAGAGGGCGGCGAAATCCGCGGGCGCTACAGCCTGCTTGGCCTCGATCCCGACCTGGTGTTCCGCGCCAGCGGGGACGAGGCGGCCATCAACGGGCATTGGAAAAGCGACCGGGAACGCTTCGACGCTTGTGACATGGCCACGCTGGATGCGCTGCGTGATTTGCTTGCGCAGTGCCGGATCGATGTGCCTGAGGAACTGCCCCCCACCCTCGCCTGTCTGGTCGGCTATTTTGGTTACGAGACGATCGGCCTCGTCGAAAAACTGCCGCGCGCACCGGAGAATGCGCTGGACGTGCCGGACATGCTGTTCGTGCGACCCACCCTAATCCTTGTCTTCGATAGCCTCGAGGACACGCTCTATTGCGTCGCGCCGGTCTGGCCTTCGCAGGATGCGGCCCACCTCGTGCTCGACCGGGCGCAGGAGCGGATCGACACCGCGTTGTCGGCTCTGGGCTCCGCCCTCGACATGGGCGGCGCCACTGCTGCCGATCATCCCGATCCTGCACCGCAAGCGACGCTGCCGCCGGAAGATTACGCGGCCATGGTTTCGCGAGCGAAGGACTACATCACCGCGGGCGATATCTTCCAGGTCGTCCTCTCGCAGCGGTTCACGGCGCCATTCTCCCTGCCGCCGATTTCGCTTTACCGGGCCCTGCGCCGGGTGAACCCGTCGCCCTTCCTCTATTTCCTCGACCTGCCCGGCTTTGCGGTGGTGGGATCGAGCCCGGAAATCCTTGTGCGTGTGCGCAATGGCGAGGTCACGGTCCGCCCGATCGCCGGAACGCGGCCGCGCGGCAAGACTGCGGCGGAAGATCGCGAGGCCGAACTGTCCCTGCTCGCCGACCCGAAGGAACGGGCAGAACATCTCATGCTGCTGGACCTCGGGCGCAACGATGTGGGCCGGGTCGCGCAATCGGGCACCGTCACCGTTACCGATAGCTTTACCGTCGAACGCTACAGCCACGTCATGCATATCGTCAGCAATGTCGTCGGCCGCCTAGATCCTGCGCGCGATGCGCTGGAGGCCATGTTCGCAGGCTTCCCCGCCGGCACGGTCAGCGGCGCGCCCAAACTGCGCGCCTGCGAGATTATCGCCGAGCTGGAGCCGGCCACCCGCGGCGCCTATGCCGGGGGCGTCGGCTATTTCGCGCCCGATGGCTCGCTCGACAGCTGTATCGTGCTGCGTACCGCGGTGCTAAAGGACGGCACCATGCATGTGCAGGCTGGCGCAGGGATCGTTGCCGACAGCGATCCCGCCTATGAACAACGAGAATGCGAAGCCAAGGCGGGCGCACTGTTTGCAGCAGCGCGCGAAGCCGTCCGCCTCGCGCAGGAACCCGGTTACGGCCAATGAAATACGCACTCCTCGCCCTGCCCCTGATGCTGCTCGCCGCGTGCGAGCCTGCGCCGGAGGGCGAACCCGTTACCCGTACGCGCATCGATGGCCAGGGCAGCCCTTCCGACGCGCCCACACCCAGCGATACCGCATCGGGTACGACACGGGTCGAAAGCGCCTGCCGCTCAATCATTTTCGAGGACAGCCCCTTCACCCACTGCCTCGCCACGCCCGCGCGCCACACCGTGTCGATGGATCTCGGCCCGTCGGGCGAAGCGCCGTACCGCAGCCTCACCGCACTCTCGCGCACGCAGTCCCCGGACAGCATAGCCTTCGCGATGAACGGCGGCATGTATGACGATGAGGGCAAACCCATCGGCTATTATGTCGAGAATGGCGATCGCCTGCAGACGCTGAACACGGCCGGTGGCGAAGGCAATTTCCACATGCGCCCCAACGGCGTCTTCTTCGGCACCGATGGCAAATGGGAAGTTCGCGCCACGGACGATTTCCTCGCCAATGTCCGCGAACGGCCGCAGTTCGGCACCCAGTCAGGGCCGATGCTGGTCATCGACGGCAAGCTGCATCCCGAAATCTCGCAGGATGGCGAATCCCGCTATATCCGCAATGCGGTCGGTGTCGACGACAAGGGCCGCGCCCATTTTGTGATTTCCAACGGCCCGGTCAGCTTCGGCAAGCTGGCGCGGTTCTATCGCGATCAACTCAAAGTGAAGAACGCTCTCTATCTGGACGGCAATGTCTCGGCCCTGTGGAATCCCGCCACAGGCCGCCTCGACACCGGCGCGCCGATAGGGCCGATCATTGTGGTCGGAAAGAAGGACCAGCAAAGTGATTGAATACGAACGCACTCTCTATCCCGAAATCGAGCCCTATGAGTCGGGCATGCTCGATGTCGGCGAAGGCCATTCGCTCTATTACGAGCGGGTCGGCACGCCGGGTGCGAAACCTGCGGTGTTCATGCACGGCGGCCCGGGCGGCGGCATGTCGCCGGCGCATCGCCGCC
The DNA here is from genome assembly GCA_002695185.1 of Erythrobacter sp. The sequence goes on along the minus strand of NZOF01000096.1, from coordinate 49,730 downwards.
AGTGGGACCCGGAACTGTACGACGTCCTGCTGTTCGACCAACGCGGCTGCGGCAAGTCGCTGCCCTTCGCCGAAATCGAGAATAACGATACCTGGCGCATCGTCGAAGATGTCGAGAAACTGCGCGAAATGTGCGGTCACAAGAAATGGCAGGCCTTCGGCGGAAGCTGGGGCGCCACCCTCGCGCTCGCCTATTCGCAGGCTCATCCCGACCGGGTGACTGAAATCGTCCTGCGCGGCGTCTTCCTCGGGCGGCAGACCGAGAAGGACTGGCTCTACAAATATGGTGCCAGCGAAGTCATGGCCGAACAATGGGACGATTTCACCGGGCTCATCCCCGAGGGAGAGCGCGGCGATCTGGTTAAGGCCTATTACGAGCGGCTGACTAGCGACAACGAACAGATCCGCCTCGCCGCGGCGCGCGAATGGTCGCTGTGGGAAGGCAATGTCGCCACGCTGCTGCCCGATGAAGAGCTGCTCGACACGTTCGCCGATCCGTCGAAGGCTGTCCCCTTCGCGCGCATCTGCGCCAAATTCTTCCTGCAGGATTTCTTCCTCGAGGAAGCGCAGCTGCTCAAGAATGCTGATCGCATCAAGCATATTCCCGGCATCATCGTGCAGGGCCGCCACGACATCTGCACTCCGCCGGTTTCGGCATGGGAGCTGAAAAAGGTCTGGCCCGAAGCCGAACTGTGGATCGTGCAGGACGCCGGCCATGCCGCCAGCGAACCGGGCATCATCGACGGTCTCGTCCGCGCGACCGACAAGCTGGCCGGCAAGGAGGGGTGATGATCCCGGCAGCTTTCCTTGCTTGAAAGCTGCGCCGCTCACGCTCAATCAGCGCAGAACATGACTGCCAACCGCTCGATCCTCGTCGTCGACAATTACGACAGCTTCACCTTCAATCTCGTCCATTATCTCATGGAACTGGGTGCGGAGGTGGATGTCGTGCGCAACGATGCCCTCACTGCCGATGAAGCCATCGCCAAGGATGCGGCGGGCTATCTCATTTCGCCCGGCCCCTGCACGCCGAATGAAGCGGGTGTCAGCCTCGATCTCGTCGCCGCCTGCGCTGCGGCCGGAAAGCCGCTTCTGGGTGTCTGCCTCGGCCATCAGTCGATCGGGCAGCATTTCGGCGGCAAAGTGGTTCGCGGCGGGCTGATGCACGGCAAGACGAGCGATCTCACCCATGACGGCAGCGGCGTTTTCGCAAATCTGCCCTCGCCCTATACCGCCACCCGCTATCATTCGCTGGTGGTAGAGGATATTCCCAGCTGCCTGGTGGTCAACGCCACCAGCGAAACGCCCGGCCTCGACGGGTCGAGTGTGATGGGATTCCGCCACGAAAGCCTGCCCATCCACGGCGTCCAGTTCCATCCCGAAAGCATCGCGACCGAGCATGGCCACGCTCTGCTCGCCAACTTCCTTGCGATCTGCGGCGTGGATGCCAAGGTGCCGGCATGACCAGACAACTGCCCTCTGCCGACACGCATTTGACCGAAGATGATGCGCATGAGATTTTCGGCTGGATCCTCGACGGCGAGGTGGGCGACGAGGAAATCGGCCGCTTCCTGGTCGACATGTCCGCCCGCAGCGAGACGTCGGAAGAGATTGCCGGCGCCGCCCGCGCGCTGCGTGACCGGCTGATACCGGTGCCCGCGCCGGAAGGCACGATCGATTGCTGCGGCACCGGCGGCGACGGGCATCACACGCTCAACGTCTCGACGGCAGTCAGCCTTGTCGTGGCGGCGTGCGGCGTTCCGGTGGCGAAGCATGGCAACCGTGCCGCCAGCTCCAAATCGGGCGCGGCAGACACGTTGGAATGTCTCGGCCTCGACATGGAAGCCGCGGGAAGAACCGCCGAAAAGACTCTGAACGAATTGGGAATTTGCTTCCTTTTCGCCAAGAATCATCACCCGTCCATGGGCCGTATCCAGCCCATCCGGCAAAAGCTGGGCGTGCGCACCATCTTCAATCTGATGGGCCCGCTTTCCAACCCCGCCGGCGTGACCCGCCAGCTCATCGGTATCGCCCGCCCCGCCTATGTGCCGATCTATGCCCGGGCGAAGGCGCGCTTGGGGACCGAGCGCACCTTCATCGCTTCCGGTGACGAAGGGCTGGACGAACTCAGCCTTGCTGGCGGCAATGAACTGGCCGATGTGACCGGCCATGATTTCGAGATGCGCCGCGTTGTCGCCGTCCAGGCCAATCTCCCCCATTCACCGGTCGAAGCCATTAGGGGCGGAGACCCCGCCTATAACGCCAAGGCGCTCGAAGCGCTGCTGATGGGAGCGCCCGGCCCTTATCGCGATGCGGTCCTCTTCAACGCGGCTGCCTCGCTGAATGTCGCGGGCAAAACCGACGATTGGGCAGCAGGAGCCGACATGGCAGCCGATGCTCTCGACAGCGGACGGGCAAGACAATTGCTGATCGACTGGATCGCACTGGCGAAATGAACAAGCTCGAACAGATCTGCGCGACCAAGCGCGAAGAAGTGGCCGCGCGCAAAACGCAGCGCAGCCTCACCGACCTCGACGTGGCGGCTCGCGACCAGACCGCGCCCCGCGGATTTCACCGAGCGCTCGAAACAAAGCAGCGGGACGGTTTCGGCCTGATTGCGGAGATCAAGAAAGCCTCGCCGTCCAAAGGGCTTATCCGTCCCGACTTCCAGCCTGCCGAACATGCCCGGGCCTATGCCGCAGGAGGCGCCGCCTGCCTGTCGGTGCTGACCGATGCGCCTTATTTCCAGGGCCATGAAGACTATCTCGTCGCTGCCCGTGCAGCCTGCGACCTTCCCGTGCTGCGCAAGGATTTCATGGTCGACCCGTGGCAGGTCGCCGAAGCACGCGCGCTGGGCGCGGATGCGATCCTCATCATCGTTGCCGCGCTGGAGGATGCGCAGATGGCCGAGATCGAGGCTGCGGCGTTCGAGCGGGGCATGGACGTCCTCGTCGAATTCCACGATGCCGCCGAGATGGCCCGTGCAGCCCGATTGCAGTCACGGCTTCTGGGCGTGAACAACCGCAATCTCAAGACCTTCGAAACCGATCTTGCCACGACGGAAGAACTTGCTACTCTGGCGCCAGAGGATGCGTTGCTGGTCGGTGAAAGCGGGATTTTCACCCATGACGATTGCCTGCGGCTGGCCAATGCCGGTGTGCGCAGCTTCCTCGTCGGCGAGAGTCTGATGCGGCAGGATGATGTCGAAGCGGCAACGCGTAGGCTCCTGACGGGCAATTAACGCTGTCCTACACAGACAGCCCGCGTCATAGATCGGGCATGCAGATGTCCGATACTCGCTTACCGAATTCCGGGGTTTTTAGCTCCAGAGATGTGCTCCAGGCGCTCCATCCTTCAGCTTCGAGGTCCGTACCATGAACAAACTCACCCACCTCGACGACAAGGGCGCGGCGCATATGGTCGATGTCGGCGGCAAGCGGGAAACCGCGCGGCGGGCGGTTGCCGAAGGGCGCATCCGCATGAGTGCCGAAGCGCTCGATGCGATCATGGCGGGGGCGACGGCGAAGGGCGATGCGCTCGCCACGGCGCGGATTGCCGGGATCATGGCCGCCAAGAGAACCGGCGATCTGATCCCGCTGTGCCATCCGCTTGGCCTCGAAAGCGTGACCGTGGAGTTCGAACGGGAAGACAGTGCGATCCGCGTCGTGGCAAGCGCCTCGCTCACCGGCAAGACGGGGGTGGAAATGGAAGCCATGACCGCTGCCGGGATCGCTCTTCTCACGCTCTACGACATGGGCAAGGCGATCGACCGGGCCATGGTGATCGACGGCGTGCGCCTGCTGTCCAAGACCGGCGGCAGGTCGGGCGACTGGCAGGCGGAGGACTGAAAGGGGAACAGCTGTTCTTCCCAACTGGCTCGAAAATGGCTGTATTGCTTGACTTGTGAAAATCGGTTGCCTACTTGTTCCACATTCGTTCACAGGGTTGTGAACAGGAACGTGGGAGTTTTCCGATGCTGACTGCCAAGCAGCACGAGCTGATCCGCTTCATTCAGGAAAAGCTGGAAGAGACCGGCATTTCCCCCTCTTTCGAAGAGATGAAGGAAGCGCTCGACCTCAAGAGCAAGTCCGGCGTGCACCGCCTGATCTCCGCGCTCGAAGAACGCGGTTTCATCCGGCGCTTGCCGAACCGTGCCCGTGCGCTGGAAATCATCAAGCGGCCCGAAGATTCGGTCACCGGTACCACGCGCGCTGCGACGGCGCCTGCTCCCCCGGCAGCGAACGACGCTGTCGTTTCGGCGCATGCGGCCAAGCCGGTCGCGCCCGAACCGGCGAACGACATTATCGAGGTTCCCTTGCACGGCCGTATCGCTGCCGGTGCCCCGATCGAGGCGATCGAAGGACAGTCGTCGATGCCTGTCCCTGCGGCCCTGCTCGGCCCCGGCGATCACTACGCCCTCGAAGTCAGCGGCGATTCCATGATCGAGGCCGGTATCTTCGATGGCGATTTTGCACTGGTGAAGCGCACCGAAACCGCTCGAGACGGGGAAATCGTGGTCGCCCTGGTCGATAACGAGGAAGCGACGCTCAAATACCTCCGCAAGGAAGGCGCCATGGTGCGCCTCGACCCTGCGAACGGCAGCTACGAACCGCAGGTCTATGAGGCTGGCCGCGTTCAGGTGCAGGGCAAGCTCGCGGGGCTGTTGCGTCGCTATCACTGATCCCGGTGGTAAAGGGGCGGTACGCGCGGCCTAATTGCCGGTCGCCCCTTTCCACCATCCGTGGCTGCCTTGATGCTCTGCCACGGTTTCGATCACGTGATCGTCGAGATAGATGGCCAGCCCCCCGTTCTCTTCCAGGAAACGGCGATCCGACTTCAGCCACTTGGGCCTGCAGCTTCCGGGCAGCCAGCGATCTGAGATCACGATATCGGCTTTTTCGCAGGCGGCAGCAAGAGCACGCTCGTCGATCATCTCCCGACTTCGCGAGACAAGGACAAACCATGTGTCGCCGTTTCGCGATATAGGCAGGCTGCAAAAATCCGGACTACATCGCGCGCCCGGCCAGCGGTCGAGAGCCAAAGGTGCGACTTCCGTTCCGGCGAGTTCGACGAGATTACCCTGCGCATAGCTACCCGGTTTGTCGCGAAGCACGAACAACCGCCCATCATCGCCAACCAGGCCGACATCGCGCCCATCTCTGGCCACGAGAATATCCGGCGCTGCAGCCGTAGCGAGCATGAACGCCCCTATCGCAACCGGACCAAATCCAGCCAGGCGCGCCCTCCCCCGCCACAAAGCCAGCCATAAACCGCCAGCAACAAAGAAGAGGACGGTCGAGAGGCCGATATGCGGAACAAGCTTCACCGCTCCCGGCTGCGCTGCGGTCACATGCGCGATCCAGAGCATCAGGTCGAGCGACTGTCCTGCAAGCCACCAGAACGGCGCTCCCGCGCCGATCAAGTCGAACACCAATGCTATGGCGATCAATGGCATCGAAGCGAATGTGACCAAGGGAATGGCGATCACATTCGCGAACGCGCCATAGAGCCCGGCGCGATGGAAATGGAACAGGACGATCGGAGTAAGCGCGATCTCAATCACCAGCCCCGTAACAAACAGCATTACGACCCTCTTTGCAGTACGCCGCATCCAGCTTTCCTCCGTGGGTGCCAGAAAGTCGCGAACAGGACTGCAGTTATGAAGAGCCACGATCGCAATCACCGCTGCAAAGCTCATCTGAAAGCTGGGCCCCACCAGCGATTCCGGCCAGAGAAAGAGAACCACGGCGGCCGCCGCCGCTACCATCCGCATCGATAACGGCTCTCGTCCCAGCGCCAAGGCTATGAGAACGAGCAGAGCGCCGACGCAGCTTCGAACGGTGGGCACCTCAGCGCCCGTCAACAGGGTGTAGGCAATGCCTGCACCTGCGGCGATCGCAGCCGCCAGCAACGGTAACCGAGTGCGCAGCGCCAACCATGGAAAAAAGCCGAGAGACTTCATGACAAGAAAATAAGCTGCTGCGATTACGGCGCTCACGTGCAGCCCACTGATAGATAACAAATGGGTTAGCCCTGCGTCACGCATGGCGGCTTCGTCGGCTTTCGCAATCGCTCCGCGATCCCCGCTTGCAAAAGCCGCCGCGATTGTCCCCGCAGAACCCTCCAGCCTCTCCCGCACGTGGTGAGATAGTCCCTCCTGAACTCGTGCAATGGTGCCGGAGGATTGCGGTGCCGGTTCGATCAGTTTGATAGTGCCGGATAGCGAACCTGTGGCCGCGTATCCGTCGAACCAGGCCCTCCGCGCAAAATCATAAGCGCCGGGCAGCAATGGCGGGGCAGGAGGCATCAAACGCGCTTTGAAGTGCACGCGCGCACCCGGCCCATACGCAGGAGAATAACGCTCACTGGGAACGTTGACTCTTACCTTGAACGCCTCTCCGCTCTCGCCATCACGAGCTGCCACCACCAGTCGCGCCCGCCCTTCAGCTGGCTGCAACTCTCGTTCAAGAATGCGTGCGTCGAGTGTCATCATGCGCGGGTAGTCGATGGGTTCGGCACCAATCAGCGCGGACCTTGCGGATATCACCGCGAGTCCCAGTGCTATTGCCAACCCTATTGCTGCTACAGCCAGGCGCAGATTGGGGCAATCGCCCGTTCCTTTCCACAGGCCGGCTGACACGAAGAACGACACGCAAATTGCGGCAACCATTATCCATTGCCACGGTTCATGCAGCACAAACCATAAGCCAATGCCGGTCGCTAAAAAGACCGTAAGCCAAGGACCTCGGTCGAAGGAAGATCGGTCCAGAAACGCTTCCGCAGCTGTGGCCATTCTGGACATTGGAGCACGCATACGCCAAGGGCGCTGCACTGCAGCATCGGCGGGCCGATCCCCTTCGCCGAACGGCACGATCGGCGTCCCCTGTGTCGCCATGCAAAGACTTGAAAGGAAAGACGAAGCAATGGCAAGCGAAACCAGCAAGCAGGTGGTTACACGATTTGCGCCCTCGCCTACCGGCTTCCTACATATTGGTGGGGCACGCACTGCGCTGTTCAACTGGCTCTATGCTCGCCACCATGGCGGAAAGACCCTACTGCGTATCGAGGATACAGATCGTAAGCGCAGCACCCAGGATGCCATCGACAAGATCATCGAAGGCCTGGACTGGCTGGGTCTCGATTTCGACGAGCCACCGGTTTTTCAGTCTGATCGTGCCGAACGCCACGCAGAGGTCGCAAGGCAATTGCTGGAAGCTGGCCATGCCTATAAATGCTTCGCCACACCAGAAGAGCTTGAAGCTATGCGTGCAGAGCAACGCGCCCAAAAGCTTCCCATGCGATATGATCGCCGTTGGCGGGACCGCGACGAAAGCGAGGCTCCGGAAAGTGCACCCTATGTCATCCGCCTGAAAGTGCCGACCGAAGGCGAGACGGTTATTCAAGACGAAGTGCAAGGTAAAGTCACCGTCCAGAACGCTGAAATCGACGACTACGTCTTATTACGCGCCGACGGGACGCCGACCTATATGCTCGCCGTGGTAGTGGATGATCACGACATGGGTGTAACGCATATCATACGTGGCGATGATCACCTGAACAACGCATTCCGCCAACTGCCAGTAGTGCGAGCAATGAACAACATCGAAGGTGGCTGGCCGGATCCGGTTTACGCGCACGTGCCGCTCATTCACGGGAGCGACGGGGCGAAGCTGTCGAAGCGACATGGAGCAGTAGGTGTTGAAGCCTATCGAGATGAAGAAGGCGTCCTTCCCGAAGCCTTGTTCAATTACTTGTTGCGCCTTGGTTGGGGGCATGGCGACCGCGAGGAAATCACGCGCGAAGAGGCGATTGAGTTGTTTGATCTTGATGGTGTGGGCAAGAGCGCGTCGCGCTTCGACATCAAGAAGCTGCAAAATCTTAATGGTCACTATATTCGTGAAGCGGACGATGCACGCCTTGCCCGCCTCGTCGCCGCCCGCATTGGCAATGATGCGGATGAAAAATTGCTCGCCGAGGCGATGCCGGTTTTAAAACCACGTGCAAAAAGTATTAACGAATTAACTGAAGGTGCGGCATTTCTTTTCGTAGAACGCCCTTTGCCGATGACGGAGAAAGCAGCTTCATTGCTCGACGATGAAGCACGTCACCGTCTGGGCGGCCTGTCGGCCCGCTTAGCCGAGGAAAATCACTGGACAATCGAGGCTCTCGAAGCCACTACGAAAGCGTATGCCGAAGAGCTGGAATTGGGTCTCGGCAAGCTGGCGCAGCCTATGCGGGCCGCGTTAACGGGCACCACCACATCGCCCGGAATTTTCGATGTACTGGTCCTGCTGGGCAAGGAAGAATCGCTCGCGCGCATAGATGCGCAAGCTGCGCCCGCCGGAACCGAATGAAATGAACTGAGGAGATTAGCGTGGCCGATAAACAGGCAACTCTCAACTTAGGCGACCAGAGCCAGGACTTCCCCGTCCTCGAAGGTAGCGTCGGGCCGGATGTGATAGACATCCGCAAGCTCTATGGATTGACCGGCAAATTCACCTACGACCCGGGCTACAAGTCCACGGCGAGCTGCGAAAGCGCGCTGACCTACATCGACGGTGAAGAGGGCGTACTTCTTCACCGTGGTTATCCGATCGGTCAACTGGCAGAGAATTCGAGCTTCATGGAAGTCGCATATCTCCTGCTCAATGGCGAACTGCCGAGCCAGGATGAGTTGGACGATTTCGATTATACAATCACGCGCCACACAATGGTGCATGATCAGCTGCGCCAGTTCTACCAGGGCTTCCGCCGCGACGCGCACCCTATGGCAATCATGTGCGGCGTAGTTGGAGCACTTTCGGCGTTCTATCATGACAGCACCGACATCTCCGACCCCGAACATCGGACCATCAGCAGTCACCGGCTGATTGCCAAGATGCCGACAATTGCGGCGATGGCGTACAAGTACTCGATCGGCCAGCCTTTCATGCAGCCGAAAAACGACCTCAGCTATACCGGCAATTTCCTTCGAATGACTTTCGGGGTTCCGGCTGAGGAATACGAAATCCATCCCGCGATTGAGAAGGCAATGGACCGGATCTTCATCCTCCATGCCGATCACGAACAGAACGCGTCGACTTCGACGGTGCGTTTGGCTGGTTCGTCGGGTGCTAATCCCTTCGCCTGTATCGCAGCCGGTATCGCCTGCCTTTGGGGCCCCGCCCACGGTGGTGCGAACGAAGCTGCACTGAACATGCTGCAGGAAATCGGTTCGCCCGATCGTATTCCGCACTATATCGAGCGGGCCAAGGACAAGAACGATCCATTCCGTCTGATGGGCTTCGGTCATCGCGTCTACAAGAATTACGATCCGCGCGCCACGGTGATGCAACAGACTCTGCGTGAGGTGTTCGACGCACTTAACGTCAACGATCCGGTTTTCGAAACCGCTCTCAAGCTTGAAGAACTCGCGCTGAATGACGATTATTTCCGCGAGAAGAAGCTTTTTCCGAACGTGGACTTCTATTCGGGCATCATCCTGAATGCGATCGGTTTCCCGACCACGATGTTCACGGCGTTGTTCGCCCTCGCCCGCACGGTCGGCTGGGTAGCGCAGTGGAACGAGATGATCTCCGATCCTGGCCAGGTCATCGGGCGTCCCCGTCAGCTTTACACGGGCCCCACCGAACGCGACTACGTTCCAATCGGTCAACGCTAAATGCAATTTTTCCTCAAAGTCTTCGGAGTGGCATTCATGCTCTCCGGAGGCCTTTGGGTTTTACAAGGGTTAGACCTCGTATCTTGGCCCGCCGACAGCTTCATGCTGGCGGACAGCCGTTGGGCTGTGATAGGCTTTATCGTGTTTGCGGTAGGCTTTGCGCTTTTCCTAAGAGGAAACCGCAAGGCTTAGCTCTAAGTCCCTGAGAGTTTAATCTCCGCCGGGCACGGCAAGAATGAACCGCGCTCCCTGACCCGGTGCGCTTTCAACGGTGAGATCACCGTGCATTGCTCTCGCTATTCGCCGCGAAATATAAAGACCAAGTCCAGTTCCGCCATCTCCATCATGGCCAAGCCTCTCGTATTTTTCGAATATTCTGACTTGTTCTTCCGCGGTCAAACCGAACCCTTGGTCGGCGACCGTAACCAGCGCTAGTCCGTCCGCCGCGTCAAGCCGCACCCAAACCCTGCTGTCTTCCGGTGCATAACGGATGGCATTACCAATAAGGTTGAGCAGCACTTGGAGGACGCGTCGGAATTCGGCGATGGCGCGTTGGCTTTCTCCTTCTGGTGGCGGCTCTAGCTCGATTCCCCTTTCTCTTGCTCTGACCCGCAGAATTCCGCAGGCTCTTCGAGCTACATCCCCAAGATCTATGCGATCTGGTACCGTCGTAAAGCCATCTGACTCAATAACGGCAAGATCAGACAGATCATCCATAAGACCCAATAGATGTTGCCCTGCACTGGCAATGTCCGCTGCATAGTCGCTATACTCGGCGGCTAAAGGCCCCGCTAGCTGGGTACGCATCGTCTCGGCATTCGCAATTATACGGTTTATTGGCTGCCGCAGCACGGGCGTGAGGTCTCTGCCAAGCGAGGGGGTACCCGCTGGAATGGCGGGCTGAGCCACCCGCGATTGGCGGGCGAAGAAATGGATTGTAGTGGTTTCTCCAAGCGGATCTTCATCATCCGTACCTTCAATCCACACCGTCCACTCTTCAGTCGTATCGGGAAATCTACAACTGAAGGACTCTGCTTTCTTCGCGGCTTCGTTCATCTCCTCGGGGCTTGTGGGTAAGCAGATAAATCGAGTCCAGATTTGGCCTAGGTTTTCACGCAAGCGCTTCGCGATCCCGTCAAATTCTGAACCCGCATTGTCGACGGCAATAATTCTCTGGAATTGATCAATCTGAATAGTCAAATCGGAAAGCTGAGCCAAAATCTCGCCTCTGCGGCTCCCAGCTCGCACATGCCTTTCACAAAGCAGATCCTCGACATGCCAAGCGAGAGTTTTGATCGAACAGCCTGCTTCGCCATGCCTTCTCGGTTGAACCTCAACCCAAGCAGAAACTCGCTGGTCCTTGTCGATCGCCGTAAATTGGCGCGACAGACACTGGTCGTATTCCCTTGCCTTGACCACGATGTCGAGCAGTTCCGGAATAGCCAAGGTTGCACCGATGCGCCCTCCACACTCGACGTTGAGGCGCCCGAGTAGTCCGTCGGCCTTTAAGAGACGGTCCGCATAATCCGTTTGTGCAAAGCCGAGTTCTCTGGACTGGAGGCTTTCCATAGTTGTCGATCTTTCTATCGATCGGCCGAAACTGGCTTTTCTCGATACCTGTCGATTCCACGTCGATCGTCGATGTGGCCATTCGATGCGCCTGCCATAGCTTTAAGGCTGCACGGTTAATACCTGGTTATACCGCGCGAGCACCCCTGAAAAAACGCGAAACCAAGACAAGAAGAGCTAGGATCGCCGTCATCTCCGCAGAAATTTGCAAGAAAGCTGCTGCACTCAGCAAAATCCCTACACTTATTCGATCAGCGTATGAACGCCGCCATCGATTGTTCGCGTAAGTTTCGCCAAGCTGTAGTAGTCCGAACAGGATGAGCGGAGCGAAAAACCCCATCCAGCCCCGCCCTTCGGGCGCGATTAGGCCCAGCAGTATAACGAAAAGCGGATCAAGCATGTATTTCAGGATGCGGCGTGAATAGTATGGAAATACTGTAGACCTCCCTTTTAAGGCAACTCGATCAACAACGGTCGCAAGATGGTTGAAGAGCGCTACGAAGGTAGCAAGAATGAGACCATAGCTCGGAAGGTTGAAAAACGCAGTCAACACGGCACCAACCGCGCACGCCATCGCGATTATCGATGGGAGGAACTCTGTCTTCTTGCCGATTATGTCACGAGCAAGCCTGGCCCCAGCGCGCTCTGCGATCGCCATTCCGGGGGCACGGAACGAGATATTTTCGCGCTGCGCGTCTATCCAGCGCTTTTCCCTCGCCGCTAGCGCGTCAACATCCGGAACAAGTTGCCAATCGCCTTTTGAAATCAGGCCTCTGTCCAGCAATGTAGGCATAACTCCGTTTTGCAATGCGATCCGCAATAAAGCCGAAACGACGTCGACATCCTCCGGCAAATGCTCGAGCTCGCCTGCCAACCCGCCCGGCGCGCGCAAGATGCCGCTCCAAGCAAGCCCTCGATCAATCCTCTCATAACCCAGAGGAACCGCGATATCGGCAGGAAAAGCCGGAATACACTGGCATTGCATGGCGGCGATGGCTGCTTCTTCGTCAGCTAATAGACCGCTGGAAAGAAGGACAAGTTCATCTTCGCGCCCGATCATGCCCGGAAGGCGACCCGCAGATTTCACCGCCCTGAACTTCACTCCTGCCATTTCCGCACGATTTTGAAGATCCAAAACTTGGGCCCCGATGGATTCCGCCAAGCAAATGATGCGATCACACCCGATCCGCAGGGCAAGGTCGAGCTGGTGTTCGGCGATCGTTACTCCAGCGAACCGACGGAAAGCTGCCCGTACTTCACCTTGCGAGCCATCTGTATCCAGCGTGGACAGCACTGCGATACGCACGGTTTCTCCTCAGTTGTGGTGTTCGAAGCTGCCCCGCCCCGCTAGCTCGCAAAATCCGCCGGTGCAAATCGCCGCTGAAGGGGAATTTCGTTATTGTTCTTGACTTGGTCGGTTGCGAAACGGGGTAAAGCGCAGCATTCTGCGGGTTACAATAGTTAACAAGGGTTTCTGCCAGCGGTTCTTGTGATAGAACCATACTATGAAAAAACGCTCACATATCTCGGTAGTGGACGGCGCTGATACCGCCGATGGTAATCTCGCAGAACCGGTCGCTGAGAATGCCCCCGAATTCTCGTCCAGCGATGAGGAATGGGTCGAGACCGAATGGGTGGAAGAAGAGACAGAAACACGGCCCAGTAGCTGGGCCATCCCATTGTTTGCAACAATGGCAATTCTGGGATGGACCGCCTTCTACATTTGGGCAAACGCCTCGGTTTTCACAGATCTTTCGGCGCGAGAATGGGCATCGCTGGCAGCAGATTGGTCGGTGCCCGTCATGGTCATCCTGGTGTGCTGGGTTCTCCTCTCGCGCACGGCCACTCGCGAGGCTGCGCGTTACAACAATACCGCACGTGCTTTGTCAGAGGAAACAGCGCTGATCGAGCGACGTCTGGTCACCGTGAATCGTGAACTCAGTCTCGCGCGGGAATTTCTTGGCAACCAATCGCGCGATCTGGAATATCTTGGCCGCAGCGCATCCGAACGGATCACCGTACACGCTGAAAACTTACGAGGCTTGATCGCGGAAAATGACGATCGACTGAATTCGATCGCAGCCATCAGCGAGACAGCATTGGAAAACATGGAGAGGTTGCGCGGGGATTTTCCGGTTGTCGCCAATTCGGCCAAAGACGTCTCAAATCAAATCGTCGGAGCAGGCCGGACCGCTAGGGATCAACTTGGCGCTCTCGTTTCGGCCTTCGAAAGACTGAATGAATTTGGAGAAGCGAGCGAGCGGCAAGTTCACGCGCTGCGACAAAGGGTCGATGAAGCGCTCTCCGCTTTTTCCACGCAGGCCGGCCAACTCGAGACAATAGCCAACGAACGGTTCGCAACCCTGGCCGAAGGCAGCGATGCTATCCGGAGCGATTTGCAAGCACAGGAAATCGAAGCGCTTTCGGCACTACGAGCACGCAGTCTTGCTTTGCGAAACGAGCTCGCAGATACCCATGCCGAAGTATCGGCTCAGGAAGACATTTCCGTCACGGCAATGAGAGAGCGAATGGAAACTTTGCGTCGCGAAGCAGGAGAGATCGCGTCGTCTGTGAGAGAAGGAGAGGACTTGGCGATCGACGCATGGACGCGTCAGATCGATGTGATGAAAGGCCGTCTCGAAGCAACCGTCGAGGAAATCAAAACGATCGACAATGCAGCGCTTGACGCTGCCCGTGCCAAACTTCGCGCTCTTTCCGAAGAAGCCGCTCAAGTGGATGCACGAATTGCGGAACGTAACCAACAGTTCGACGAAGATACTGCTGAACGGGCTCAAGCCTTGGCGGATGCACAGGACGCCCTTGCCGCTCAGATGAACGAGAAAATGGCCTTACTCGACGAAGCGATCGCCGCTCGGCGAGAAGCACAGCGCGATCAATTGTCAGCTCTCATTGTCGAGGGAGACGAACTCGGTGAGCGCGTGAACGCCCTAGGTCAGACTTTCAGCAAAGTTGCCGCCCAAGGTCATGAAGCTAGAGAAGCCCTCTCCGGCGGCATCGACGCGCTCGCCAAGCAGCTTCGCAACAGCAGGGAAGCGCTGGACGGTACGGATCAGGATATCGCACGTCTGACCGATGCAAGCGTCCGCTTGTTGGAGCTCATCCAGGCAAGTGCCAAAAAGACCGGTGAAGATCTTCCCGCGGCGATGGTAATGTCTGAAGCCGGCCTTGCAGAGCTCGAACGTCGTTCAGAAAGAGTGCACGCATTACTGGAAGGCGCGCGCGCCACCGGTGAAGCACTCGATGGCGAGATGGAAACTGTTGCCAATCGACTGAACAAGACGATCGAAGACGTAAGTACCTTCCAGACCGATTTTGACGGTTCATCGGCGCGGCAGGTCGAGGAAGTCGAACGTCTTCGGGCAACACTCGCCTCTCTGGCATCGGACAGTGACAAATTTGCGGTGCAGGTACAGGCTGACTTACGTGACGCGATCGCCGCATTGGAAGACAAGGCCAAGACGGCGCTCGCTTCTATAGAGGACGAGCAAGCGGAACGGATTTCTCGATTGGCAGAAAAAATCGGTTCCCGTAGCGCCGATGCAATTGATCGCGCTCTCGCCGAGAAAACCGAAAATGCGCTGGAAGAACTTGATGCAGCGCGAGCCCGGTCGAATACGGCGACGCGTGAGATGGCTCAAAATCTTCGAGATCAGCTGGCCAGGCTCAACGACCTTACAAATAACTTGGAGGCGCGCGTCGCACACGCGCGTGACAAGGCGACCGACACAATCGACAGTGATTTTGCTAGGCGTGTCGCTCTGATCACCGAAAGCCTGAATTCAAATTCGATCGATATCGCCAAGGCCTTGTCGAGCGAAGTCACCGATACGGCTTGGGCAAGCTATCTCCGGGGGGATCGCGGTATCTTCACGCGGCGCGCCGTTCGGCTCCTCGACAGTTCCGAAGCACGAGAAATCGCATCAATTTACGATTCCGACAGCGATTTCCGAGACCACGTCAATCGTTACATACACGATTTCGAAGCGATGCTCAGGACTCTTCTCTCTACCCGGGATGGCAATGCGGTCAGCGTAACGCTGCTGTCGAGCGATATGGGCAAGCTCTATGTGATCCTCGCGCAGGCGCTCGAACGATTGAGGCAGTAAGGGTCAGTTGGCGGTTGGGCCCCAGAAAATGAGGTCCTTAGCCTCGATCCATCCAAAACCATAATTGAGTACGTATATCGTAGTCAGCAAGGCAGCGAGCACAGTGGCGCGCTTCGCTATAAGGCCAGGTCTGAAATTTGCCGGGGCACTATCAGCTTGTCCCGGCACTTTCTCAAGGCCGGCTTCTTCGTGAGTCTGCACTCCGAATGGAAGCAGCACGAATGCGCTTACGACCCAAAACAATGCGTAGATCGCAAGGATCGAAGTCCAATCCATTGGCAAATTCATCGGATTAACTCAGCCCAACGGTAGGAAGTATTACACGCACTTGGGGACGCTTTCCCGACCATCGCTGAGCCGCACGGCGCGCCGCCAGACGAGCCGCTTCATGGACGCTGCTGCTTGACTTGCGATCCGCACCCTTCAATTTTCGTATCGCGGCACGGATATCCTCGACAGTTTCTCGAACGAAGTCGTCATAATCTTCATCCAATGGCAGCCCCAGACTATCGATGATGGGATTGAGGCGGTCGTCGAGAGCAACCATTACGACACCCTCCTGCATGATACGACGACGCATGACGATGCTATCTCCATCTGCTGGCGTTATGATATCGCCATCAAGAACGAGCCGCCCTGCCCTTACCTCGGCAATTTTCCCCGGTGCGCCTGGAGCGAGCCTAACAATATCACCGTTCTGCTGCACGACAGCATCCGCAATGCCATTGGCCCGGCCAAGCCGCGCCTGTTCCTGCATATGCCGCATTTCGCCATGAACTGGCACCAGCACGTCGGGGCGCAACCAGCCATAGAGAGATTCCAACTCCGGACGTCCGGGATGACCGGATACGTGGATCATGCCCTGCCTATCGGTAACCATCGTAACATCCTTGGATGCCAGACGGTTTTGAACCGCGCCGATGGCCAATTCATTACCTGGAATTTGTCGGCTGGAGAAAAGAACTACATCTCCGGAAACCAGTTTCAGGGGATGATTGTCCTCCGAAATCCGGGAAAGTGCAGCTCGAGGCTCCCCCTGGCCCCCGGTTGCCAGGATCAGCACTTCGCCGCGCGGTAGTCCCATTGCCGTATCGAAATCGACTGGTTCGGGAAAATCCGTCAGATAGCCATTCGCTTGAGAAACTTCGATGATGCGATCAAGCGAGCGGCCAGCGACACATATCTGTCGTCCCGTCTCGCGAGCGACCTCTCCAAGTGTATGTAGTCGGGCGACATTACTTGCGAAGGTTGTCACCAGCACGCGTTTGCCGGAATGTTTTTGAACCTCTTCAAGCAAGCCCTTGAATACAGTCCCTTCTGATCCGCTTGGCGACGGATTAAAAACATTTGTGCTGTCGCAGACTAGCGCAAGAACTCCCTCGTCACCGATCTCGGTAAGTTCTTCCTCTGTAGCAGGTTCACCGATTATAGGGTCTTCGTCGAGCTTCCAGTCGCCGGTATGGAATATCTTCCCGTGAGGTGTATCGATCAGTAACGCGTTCCCCTCGGCAATCGAGTGCGCGAGTGGAATATAGGTGACCTCGAAAGGTCCCACATGAAAGCTACCGTGGTCTTCCTCAATAACATGCAACTCGACTTCACGCTCGAGATTGGCTTCCTGCAGCTTTCGCCGCACCAGTTCCGCCGTGAAGGGCGTGGCAAAGATCGGAACCCCGAGATCCGCAGCGAAGTAAGGCACTGCCCCGATGTGATCTTCGTGCGCATGGGTCAATACAATGGCCTCGAGATCTTCGACCCGGTCTTCAATGAATTCGAGATCGGCGAAGACCAGATCGACACCCGGATATTGTCCGCCCGAAAACGTCATTCCCAGATCAACCATGAGCCAGCGCCCCCGACATCCGTACAAATTGACATTCATGCCGATTTCACCCGATCCTCCTAACGCGAGGAAAAGGAGTTCGTCTTCTGGGCTGTAGTTCTTTTTCAAGGGGATGCGCGCTCCGCTAAAATGGCGAGGCCGTCGAGCGTAAGGTCGCTATCAACGGCGTCGAATAGATTGGTGTGCTCGTCAAACAGAAGAGCTAATCCGCCAGTGGCGACCACTTTCGCAGGCCGCCCAATTTCCCGCTTCATCCTCTCGATCAGACCTTCAATCAAGCTGACATAGCCCCAGAACACGCCGATCAACATCTGTTGCTCAGTATTTCTTCCGATCACGCTTTCGCTAGCCGGTTTTTCGATAGCAATACGTGGAAGCTTGGCGGTGTTGCCGACGAGAGCATCCAGAGAGAGATTGATGCCTGGCGAGATTATGCCGCCCTTATAGGCACCATTAAAATCGACCATATCGAATGTTGTCGCTGTACCGAAATCGATTACGATCAGGTCACCATCATATTTTGCATGCGCGGCCAATGCATTCAGGGCACGGTCCGCCCCCAACGAACTGGGCTGCTCGATGTCGAGTTCGAAACCCCATTCGGCTTCCCCCTGTCCGGCGATTACCGGCTCGACGCTGAAATACTTCTGAGCGAGTACGGTGAGATTATGAATCGATCGCGGCACGACCGAACCGATGATAATTTGATTGATATCTTCGCGCGAATAACCTTCCAGATTGAGGAGCTGAAGAAGCCACACAGCGTATTCATCGCCAGTGCGCCTTGCGTCCGTCGCAATTCGCCAACGCGCCTTGATATCGCGCCCGTCGAAAAGCGCGAAGACTACATTGGTATTCCCGACATCGGCCGCCAGCAGCATGATTCAGCTCTCCTCATCAGCGAGCATAACGTCGCCTGCGTGAATGACACGCTCTTCGCCACCGGCCAAGCGTAAGCGTAAGGCTCCACTTTCGGTCAGCCCTGCGAATGCACCCTTTAGCGCAGCTTCGCCCGGCGGATGTATCGTCAGTTCGGCGCCTGGCGGATGCGCGACACTTTCCCAGCGGCGTACGAGTGGCTCCAAACCATAGCTACGCCACCGATCGACCTCGCGAGCAAAATTGTTAGCAAGTGATCGCGCGAACAAATCCCGATCGGGAGCCGGGCCAAATTTTGACAGGGCAACCGTTCTGCGGTCGGGCAGGTCCGGAGCGACTCCGAGATTGACTCCGACACCGATAACAATCGTATCGCTCTCCCGCTCAAGAAGTATGCCGGCCAGCTTGGCACCTCCCAGAAGGAGATCGTTAGGCCACTTCAATATTAGGTCTGCGCGACCAGAGATTAGAGGATGAACCGTTTCATAGAGAGCCAGTGCCGACACCAGCGCTAAACTTGCTGGCGCCGGATCTCGATCGTGCACACGCACAATCGTCGAACCCATGAAATTCCCTAAACCGTCGAACCATGCGCGCCCTTGCCGCCCTCGCCCCGACGTCTGCCGGTCAGCAATGAGCCAGTGGCCTTCGCGGACGATCTCTCCAGTCCGGACAGCGGAAGCGAGATCGGCGTTGGTACTCCCGGTTTCTGGAACTGTCCGGATCAAATCTGGAAGAACAGCGCCTGAGCCGCCGTATTTGCCAAATTACCGAGCCATGGGGTGAGCAAATACCCGAGGGGTGAAATTATGAGCACGCTCAGTCCGATGACGATCCAGTGTGATATCGGAGCAGAGGCAGGCTTGCTGCCCTTCGGTTCGTCGAAGAACATCACCTTCACGAACTTGATGTAATAGAACGCCCCGATAACACTGGCCGCAATACCGATCGCCGCGAGTGCGATCATGTCGGCCTGTACGGCAGCCTGGAAAACTACGAATTTTCCCCAGAACCCGAACAGAGGCGGGATGCCGGCTAAACTGAACATCAAAGCTAGCAAGCACCACGCAAGCGCCGGGCTTGTTGTCGATAGGCCAGAGATATCGTCGAAGGTGGTTAGAGCATTGCCCTCTGCATCCCGAAGGATGAGCAACGCTGTGAAGCTACCGATTGTCATGAAGACATAAATGAAGAGGTAGACCAACACGCCAGACACACCTTCAGGGGTCGCAGCGGCAAGACCGATGAGTATGAAACCCACGTTGTTGATTGAGGAATAGGCGAGCAGACGCTTCAGATTTGCTTGTCCGATCGCTCCCAAAGCGCCGACCACAATCGATGCGAGAGCCGCGAAAATAACAATCTGTTGCCACGCTTCGATCTGGCCTCCGAAAGGACCCGTAACCATTCGAACCAACATCGCGACAGCTGCCACCTTGGGTGCGCTCGCAAAGAAGGCTGTAACCGGAGTAGGCGCGCCTTCATACACATCGGGGGTCCACATGTGGAACGGCACCGCGGCGATTTTGAAGGCGAGGCCAGCAAGTACGAAGACTACGCCAAACATCGCACCGGTCGAAAAATTGAGAGCGAAGGCAGCTCTGATACCCTCGTAATTTGTCGTGCCGGAAAAGCCGTATACCAGGCTCACTCCGTACAAGATGATACCTGAAGCGAGACCGCCCAAGACGAAGTATTTTAGACCCGCTTCACTCGATTTCTCGTTGCTCCGTGCAAAACTCGCCAAGACGTAAGACGAGAGGCTCGACATCTCGAGGCCAATATAAAGCGTCATCAAATCAGTCGCTGACACCATCATGCCCATGCCGACGGCGTTAAAGAGCATCAGGACGGGATATTCACCGCGATACTGGCCGCGAGCATCGAAATAACGTGGAGCTACGATGAGGCAGGCAATAGTTGCAATGTAAACAAGGCTCTTGGCGAAGACTGCAAATCCATCAGCAAGGAAAAGCCCACCAAAAGCTACACCTGGTGCGCCTTGATCAAACAATGAAATGTTGAAGAACAGGGCACCGAAGAGAGCGGCAACGGCAATTACGGTGATTGCACGTGCGGCTTTTTCGCCGGTCCAAGCCGTCACCAGCAGGAGGATGAGGCCCGCCAGCGAAAGACCGATCTCTGCTCCGGTCAAGTAAAGAGAGGTGGAGTAAGACATCAGTGTGAGCCCTCCCCTTCATGGCCTTCTTCGGGATGGATAGGAGCTACGTAATTCGCCGCCTGTTCACGTGGGGCACCCACAACCAGCGGGCTATCATAACGGGGTGCAACGCTGGCGAGGCGTGTTTCGAGGGCGACGATGTCCTGACGCATGGGGGCAAGGAAACTTTCGGGATATATGCCCATCCACAGGACCGCGGCTGCGATCGGGGCTAGCATGGCCCATTCACGGGCATTGAGATCGGTCATTGCGGCGGCATCGGCGTTCTTCTGCTCGCCAAACGCTACACGCCGGTAGAGGTAAAGCATGTAGGCGGCGCCAAGGATAATGCCCGTGGTGCAGACCAGCGTCACGAATGTTGAAACCTCGTAGATACCCGCCAGTGCAAGAAATTCGCCTACAAAGTTGCTTGTACCAGGCAAGCCGACGCTCGCCATTGTGAAAAGCAGGAAAAACAATGCGTATTTCGGCATGTTTATGCTTAGGCCGCCGTACCGCGCGATTTCCCGCGTGTGCAGCCGATCGTAGATCACGCCCACACAAAGGAATAGGGCACCCGATACGAGTCCATGGCCAAGCATGACCATCATCGCGCCCTCAAGTCCTTGAACATTGAATGCGAAAAGGCCGACGGTTACGATCGCCATATGAGCGACAGACGAATAAGCGATCAGCTTCTTCATGTCGGCCTGCACCAGTGCAACCAGTGACGTGTAGACGACCGCTATCATGGAGAGAGCGAAGACCAACCAGGCCAGATCTGCACTTGCATCAGGGAACATCGGGAGACTGAAGCGGATAAACCCGTAGCCCCCAAGTTTGAGCAAGACGCCCGCGAGGATGACAGAGCCGGCAGTCGGCGCTTGGACATGGGCATCCGGAAGCCACGTATGGACTGGCCACATCGGCATCTTCACCGCGAAGCTCGCAAAGAAGGCGAGCCACAGCCAGAACTGCGCATCCGCCGGAAAATCATACTGCATTAATGCAGGAATTTCGGTCGTCCCTGCATCGTTGACCATCCAAAGCATGGCAATCAGCATCAAGACGGAGCCAAGCAGCGTATAGAGGAAAAATTTGTACGAGGCGTAAATGCGATTGTCTCCGCCCCAGACACCGATGATGAGATACATCGGAATGAGGCCTGCCTCGAAGAAGATATAGAATAGGAAGATGTCCTGAGCGGCGAAGACGCCGATCATCAGCATCTCCATCAGCAGAAACGCTGCCATATATTCGCCAACGCGCTTTTGGATCGAGTCCCAGCTCGCCAGAATGCAGATAGGCATCAGGAAAACACTGAGCATGATCAGCATCAGCGCAATACCATCGATGCCAAGTGCGTACTGGAAACCTGCGAAGAGCTTCGCCCGCTCCGTGAACTGCCACTGCGCTCCACCAATATCGTAATTGAGCCAGAGCAGTATGCCGAGCGCTAGGTCGATCAGAGTTGCGACAAGGGCAACCATGCGCGCCGTAGAGGTGTTAAGAAACAGGCAGGCGACGGCCGCGACGAGCGGCACAGCGAGCATGATCGAGAGGATGGGAAACTCCATCAGAACAATACCCAGGTGATGGCGGCGACAAGCCCGAGGAGCATCACCAGCGCGTAACTATAAAGATATCCGGTCTGGAACCGCTTGGCTCCGACCGAGCCCTTTTCGATAACCCAGGCCACTCCGTTCGGACCGAAGCGATCGATAGTTCCCATATCGCCGAGCTTCCAGAACTGACGTCCCAACCAGAATGCTGGGACCAAAAACAGGTAGTGGTAAAGTTCGTCAAAGTACCACTTGTTGTAGAAAAACCGATAAACCGGACCGAGCTGTTCGGCAGCCTTGCCAGGAACAGATGTGTCCTTGATGTAGCCAAGCCACGCTACAAACAGACCGATAAGCATCACGATGAATGCCGCGTACTTCACGAGGTACGGTACATTGTGCATCCGGTGAATGAGGTCCTCGTTGTAGAAGATTGCCCCGTTCCAGAACGCCTCGCTGTCAAGGAAGGTCGGTGCAAAGATTTGGCCAGCTAGAATTGCGCCAAGCGAGAGGACACCCAGCGGGATCAGCATACTGATCGGGCTTTCGTGCGGATGATAGCCTGCTGTACCAGCTTCGTAATCTTCCGAGGGTACGTGATGCTTTGCATCGTGACCGGCATCTTCCTGGATTGGAGGGTTATGCTCTTCCGGTTCGTCATGTCCGTGATGAACCGCATGTTGGATATGCTCGCTATCAGCCCATCGCGGTTTGCCCCAGAAGGTGAGGAACATGAGGCGCCAGCTGTAAAAACTCGTCAGCAGGGCAGCGAGCGTTCCCATCCAGAAAGCAAAGTTGCCAAGATCCGTGCCGCGCCCATAGGCGACCTCCAAAATAGCATCTTTCGACCAGAAACCGGCAAAACCCGCCCCGAGATGATAGATGCCGACGCCGGTGATAGCGAGTGTGCCGAACAACATCGCCCAGAACGTCAGCGGGATATGCTTACGCAGCGCACCATAATACCGCATGTCCTGCTCGTGATGCATGGCGTGAATGACCGATCCTGCACCAAGGAACAGCAATGCCTTGAAGAAAGCATGCGTGAACAAATGGAACATGGCAGCGCCATATGCACCAACACCTGCTGCAAAGAACATATAACCCAGCTGCGAGCAGGTAGAATAGGCGATGACGCGCTTGATGTCCCACTGCGTGGTACCGACCGTTGCGGCAAAGATGCAGGTTGCTGCACCAATGAAGGTCACCATTCCAAGCGCGACCGGGGCCGTCTCGAACATCGGTGACAGACGACAAACCATGAATACGCCAGCTGTCACCATGGTGGCAGCGTGGATCAAGGCAGAAACCGGCGTCGGTCCCTCCATCGCATCCGGCAGCCAGGTGTGCAGGCCGAGCTGAGCCGACTTACCCATGGCACCGATGAAAAGAAGGACACACAGTACGTCCATAGTGTGAACGCGCAGGCCGAGGAAGCCGATCGTCGCGCCGCTCATACCAGGCGCGGCAGCAAGAATTTCGGGGATCGAAACCGTTCCGAACACCCAGAAAGTTCCGAAGATACCAAGCATGAATCCAAGGTCCCCGACCCTATTCACTACGAACGCCTTCATGGCTGCAGCGTTGGCACTCGGCTTCTTGAACCAGAAACCGATCAACAGATAGCTAGCAAGGCCGACCCCTTCCCATCCGAAGAACATCTGGACGAGGTTGTCGGCCGTAACCAGCATGAGCATGGCGAAGGTGAACAGCGAGAGGTAGGCGAAGAACCGCGGCTGATCCGGGTCCTCATCCATGTAGCCCCAACTGTAGAGATGCACGAGCGCGGAGACCGTCGTGATCACAACAAGCATGATGGCAGTCAGAGTGTCGACACGAAGCGCCCAATCGAACGCGAGATCGCCGGATTGCATCCAGGTCAGCACCGGTACAACGGTTGCTTCGGCGCTTCCACTGACGAAGCCGAGGAATATGGGCCAGCTCAGAATACATGCAACGAACAGAGCGCCAGTCGTGATTGCCTTGGCGAAAACGCTGGGCGCCCCCTTGTTGACAAGTCCGGCAACGATTGCCGCGAGCAATGGGAGAAAGACGATGAAAAGAATGGAGGTCTGCACGGATGCTTATCCCTTCATCCGGTTGGCATCGTCGACCGCGATGGTGCCGCGGCCTCGGAAATAAATCACGAGAATGGCTAGGCCGATGGCTGCCTCGCCAGCTGCGACGGTGAGGACGAACATGGCGAAGACCTGCCCCACGAGATCACCCAGAAACGCGCTGAAAGCGACGAGATTGAGGTTCACGGCCAAAAGGATGAGCTCGATCGCCATCAAAATGACGATGATGTTCTTCCGGTTCAGAAAAATTCCAAGCACGCCGAGCACGAACAGGATCGCGCTGACGATGACATAATGTTCGACGCCGATCACAGTTCGATCCCCTCGCCCACCGTGGGCTGCTTCATGACAGTAGCTTCTTCCGGGTTACGCCGAACCTGCTTACCGATGTCCTGATGGCCGCGTTTGCTCTTTGGCGGACGATGGGTCAGGACGATTGCGCCGATCATGGCAACGAGCAGAATGATGCCGGCGGCTTCAAACAGGAACAGATATCTAGAGTAAAGCAACGCGCCGATTGCGCCGGTATTGCTACCGATCAAAGCAGGGGCATCGCTTGCTACTGGCGTACCAAGCTCAATCGCGCCAACCCGATACGCGCTCAGGCCCAAAACGAGTTCGGCGAGCAGGATAAGCGCAATTACGATACCAAGCGGGAAATTCTTTACGAATCCGGCCCTGAGGGCAGCAACATCGATGTCGAGCATCATAACCACGAAAAGGAACAGGACCGCGACAGCGCCGACGTAGACAATGACCAGCAGCATCGCGATAAATTCAGCGCCTACCAGGACCATCAGTCCGGCAGCATTGAAGAAAGCCAAGATGAGCCAGAGCACGGAATGCACGGGATTGCGGGCCGTGATCACCATCACGGCCGATGCGATCACAAGCACCGCGAACAAGTAAAAGGCGATAGTCTGTATCATGATGCCCCGGATTCGTTTGCGGCGCGGTTAGCGGTAGGGTGCGTCGGCTTCAAGGTTCGCGGCTATGGCCCGCTCCCACTTGTCACCATTCGCGAGCAGTTTGGCCTTGTCGTAAAGCAATTCCTCGCGCGTTTCGGTCGCATATTCGAAATTCGGTCCCTCGACGATTGCATCCACCGGACACGCTTCCTGACAGAAGCCGCAGTAGATGCACTTCGTCATGTCAATATCGTACCGCGTGGTTCGGCGGCTGCCATCCTCGCGAGGCTCGCTCTCGATCGTGATGGCCTGAGCGGGGCACACTGCTTCGCAAAGTTTACAGGCGATGCAGCGCTCTTCACCGTTAGGGTAGCGGCGCAGCGCATGCTCACCCCGAAAACGAGGCGAGAGCGGGTTCTTTTCGAATGGATAATTGATTGTCACCTTGGGCTTGAAGAAATACTTCAACGTAAGTGCATGAGCCTTCACGAACTCCCAGAGAGTGAACGATTTTACGAGTTGCGCGACGCTCATGCGGCGGCTCCGTAGTGGCCGGTGGCCATGAGCCAACCGGAAATAAGAACGACGAACAGCAGGCTGATCGGCAGGAATACTTTCCAGCCAAGCCGCATAAGTTGGTCATAACGATAACGCGGCACTGTGGCCATGACCCAGCTGAACATGAAGAAGAAGAAAAATGCCTTGAGCAGAAGCCAGACGATACCGGGCACGTAATAAAGCGGCGCCCAGTCGACCGGGGGCAGCCATCCGCCGAAAAATAGCAGAGCATTCAGCATGCACATCAGGAGGATGTTGGCATATTCGCCGAGCCAGAACAGCGCGAAGCTCATTGAGCTGTATTCGGTTTGATACCCTGCAACAAGCTCACTTTCAGCTTCGGTAAGGTCGAAGGGGACACGCTGGGTTTCAGCCAGGCTGGAGATGAAGAACATCACCCACATCGGGAACAAGAGCAGGTTGAAGAAATAACCATTCACAATGCCGAAACCGTGGCCCTTTTGCGCAAGGACTATCTCGTTCAGATTAAATGTCCCGGCGTACAGAATGACGCAAACCAAGATGAAGCCGATCGAGACTTCGTAGCTAATCATTTGGGCTGCTGCGCGCATGGCGGAGAAGAAAGGATATTTGGAATTCGACGCCCAGCCCGCCATAACCACGCCGTAAACCGAAAGCGAACTGATCGCGAGGATATAGAGCAGCCCCACATTAATGTTGGCGAGCACGGCCGTTGCGCTGAATGGAATTACTGCCCAAGCCGCAAGTGCCACCGTGAATGTGACAATCGGAGCCAGGATGAAGATGCCTTTGTTAGCGGCACTCGGAATGATGGTTTCCTGGAGGAAAACCTTCAGACCATCGGCGAAGCTCTGCAGCAAACCGAAAGGCCCGACTACGTTCGGACCGCGACGCAAGTTGATCGCAGCCCATACCTTGCGGTCCACGTAGATAATCATCGCCACAGCCAGCATCAGCGGCAGCGCGATCAGCAGGATCCCAGCGATGGTGGCAATGCCCCACGCCCATTCGTAGTTCATACCAAGCGATTGGAAGAAATCAGTCATTCCGCTGCCTCCGCCAGTTCGCCGCCGTGAAGCAGTTCTGCTGAGCAGCGCTGCATGACTTCGCTGGCGCGGGCGATCGGGTTCGTAAGGTAGAAGTCCTGGATCGGATAGGCGCTCATCGTGCCTTCGGCCTTTGCCGCACCATCCGCCTTAGGTAACTCACCGAAATCGACGAGACCCTCCTCGCCAAGCGACGGAACTTCCTTAATCATTGCAGCCTGCAGTTGCGAAAAGCTGTCGAAGCCGACCTCGACGCCAAGCGCGTCGGCAAGCGCGCGGAGGATAGTCCAATCTTCACGTGCGTCTCCCGGTGCGAAGACGGCTTTCTCGGCAAATTGCACCCGACCTTCGGTGTTGACGTAGGTCCCGTCCTTCTCGGCATAGCTGGCGCCGGGCAGAATGATATCGGCAGCATGGGCGCCCTTGTCACCGTGATGGCCAATATAGACCTTCAACGCATCGGCGAAGAGCTCGAAATTCATCTCATCGGCACCAAGGCTGATCACTAGCTTGGGCTTAGCCTTGACGATATCTGCCATACCGCCCTTCTGCGCGAAGCCGAGCATCAATCCACCCATCCGCGCAGCCGAGAAATGCAGGACGTTGAAATCCGCGCCGAAATCAGTCGCGAGGGCCAGCGCCTTGCCATGCGCGCCCTTGAGCGCGCCACCGCCAACGATGACCGCGGAGCGATCCGTACCCCCAAAAGCTTCGGAGACATTGCCGGGCAGATCGTTTAGCACGCCGAGATCGGTGCCCAGGAACTCCGCCGGATAGGTCGTGTCCCAATGCGGACCGACGACAAAAACCTTGGCACCGCGCTTCACTGCCTTGCGGATGCGCACGTTAACCAGCGGTGCTTCCCAGCGAATATGACTACCGACAATCAGAATTGCGTTCGCGTGCTCAAGCCCTTCGAAGGTGGAGTTGAAATTCACCGCCGCGAGGTTCGACACGTCGTAATCCATGCCGGTCTGGCGGCCTTCGATTAACGTCGAACCACAGGCTCTCAACAGCGCCTTGGCGGCGAACATCGTCTCACAATCGACAATATCACCAGCAATGGCGGCGATATCCTTACCTGGTTTGGCCTTAGCGATGGCTTTAAAAGCCTCGTCCCAAGTGGCTGGCTTTAGCCCTCCCTTCTTCCGCATGAAAACCTTGTCGAGGCGACGCTTTGAAAGACCATCGACCATGTAGCGGCCCTTGTCGGACAACCACTCTTCATTGACTGCGTCGTTCACTCGCGGAAGCGCGCGCATAACTTCGCGACCACGACTGTCGAGACGAATATTCGCGCCGACAGCATCGGAAACATCGATGCTGAGCGTCTTCTTCAGTTCCCAAGGACGGGCCTCAAAGGCGTAGGGGCGCGAAGTCAGCGCACCGACCGGGCATAAATCTATCACGTTCGCCGAAAGCTCATGCTCGGCAGCCTGCTCTAGATATGTTGTGATCTGCATGTCTTCGCCACGACCGACAGCACCGATTTCGTCCACGCCGGCAATTTCTTCGCTGAAGCGCACGCATCGGGTACAGTGGATACACCGCGTCATGATCGTTTTGATCAGCGGACCCATGTATTTTTCGGTTACTGCGCGCTTGTTTTCTTCGTAGCGGGTCGCCCCGCGGCCATAGGCCACCGACTGGTCCTGCAGATCGCATTCACCGCCCTGATCGCAAATCGGACAATCCAGCGGATGGTTGATGAGGAGAAACTCCATCACCCCTTCGCGCGCGGTCTTAACCATCTCGCTGTCCGTGCGAATTTCTTGCCCGTCCGTGGCCGGGAGCGCACAACTCGCCTGCGGCTTGGGGGGGCCAGGATTCACCTCGACCAAGCACATGCGGCAATTGCCGGCAATCGAGAGCCGCTCATGATAGCAGAAACGCGGAATTTCCTTGCCCGCAAGCTCGCAAGCCTGAAGGACGGTAGCGCCCTCCGGAACCTCGATTTCCTGACCGTCTACGGTGACTTTAGGCATTGTTACGATTTAGCTTCCGATTGACGTAAAATTACTAGAAAGATTCGAGCGTAGGTAAGCCATGGAGGCTAAATTCCATGTTTCCATTGATACAAACTCGTGGCGAGCAGCGCCCTCTGTTCAACCTCCGGGAGATCGACAGGCTCACTTACTCCGCACTGAGGAGTAGAGCCGTAAAGGTTGGCGAGCTCCGCTTTTTCATTTTCAGATCCCGGCTTAGTTTGCAGATAGCGCAGGGTCATTTGTGGGGAATGCGCCGACAGACAGCGACTTAGACCTTCTAGAGAAGTTATCTTACCATTTTCAAGATAGAAATCTGGAGTCACCGCTCGATTATCGACCTTGAGATTTTCATCGCCCAGAAGCTGCTCTGCCAAAGCTGCATTAACTACATACATTGGGACACCGTCTGCTCCAGAGACGAGGCAGTTCCGATATTTCTTGGTCAATACATTGCTAAGGTTTTGATACTGAGGGTCGTTTGTCAACGGTCCGCCGAACAGCTCGTTCGCCTTGCCTTTGCTGCGACGGACAACGCAGGACGCCATCGCCTTAGCACCAGCGTAGTTACGATTTTTCGGATTATCGCGGTCTAGGCTTTCGAGCTCCAATTGTTTTTGGAAAACATTAGAGATCGTCAACCTAGTTGTGTTCTGCCCTTCGCGGCCAGAGCTAACGCGGCTCTCGTTGGGGGCCCGAGATGTCTGAGCAATAGCTGTAGATGGGCTTAGTCCACCAGCGAGCAATACAATACCAGCTGCAAACGAGGAAACTCGAAATTTAGCTTGGGTCATTTTTATCTCCACATTCAGCTGATTGACGAATTACGTTCCGATTAATTGCGAACCGGCTTTGCTCTGTAATATCTCTAATTTTTTGCGTTATAGGCTTTCTTAAAATTAAATTATTAGTCCCGCCCAATTGGCTAGTGACAACTATAAAATGCCTTATTCGGCTGCCTCTGCGAAATTGGCGTTGTGTTCTTCGATCCGGCGCTCCAACTCTGGCCGGAAATGGCGAATAAGGCCTTGTATAGGCCACGCTGCAGCATCGCCGAGTGCACAGATCGTATGACCTTCTACCTGCTTAGTGACTTGCTGCAGCATGTCGATTTCTTCGATCGCAGCATCGCCGGTTCGCAGCCGTTCCATCATGCGCCACATCCACCCCGTGCCTTCGCGACAGGGTGTACACTGGCCGCAGCTTTCGTGTTTGTAGAAAAAGCTTATGCGGCTGATTGCCCGGACGATGTCGGTCGACTTGTCCATCACGATAACGCCTGCGGTTCCTAGCCCAGAACCAAGCTCCTTCAGCCCGTCGAAATCCATGGGGGCATCCCAAATTTGTTCGGCAGGTACCAGAGGAACAGACGAACCGCCGGGGATTACGGCGAGGAGATTGTCCTTGCCGCCGCGAATTCCGCCGCAATGCTTTTCGATCAGGTCGCTGAACGGGATACTCAGTGCCTCTTCGACCACGCAAGGTTTGTTCACATGGCCCGAGATCTGAAAGAGCTTGGTGCCCTTGTTGTTCTCGCGCCCGAAGCTGCTGAACCAGCTCGCACCACGGCGAAGGATGGTCGGGACGACGGCAATCGATTCAACATTGTTGACCGTGGTCGGGCAACCATAGAGACCTGCACCAGCAGGGAACGGCGGCTTGAGGCGGGGCTGTCCCTTCTTGCCTTCCAAGCTTTCGATCATCGCAGTTTCTTCGCCGCAGATATAGGCGCCTGCACCGCGGTGCAGGAACACATCGAAATCATAGCCCGACTTCGAAGCGTTTTTGCCGATCAGACCGGCATCATAGGCTTCATCGATAGCAGCCTGCAGCGTCTCGGCTTCCCGGATATATTCGCCGCGGATGTAGATGTAAGCTGCCCTCGCCCGCATCGCATAACCGGCGAGCAGCGCGCCTTCGATAAGTTTGTGCGGATCATGCCGGATAATCTCGCGGTCTTTGCAAGAGCCGGGTTCGGATTCGTCGGCATTGATAACAAGGAAGCTGGGACGACCGTCGTTGGATTCCTTCGGCATGAAAGACCACTTGAGCCCCGTCGGGAAGCCGGCGCCTCCGCGCCCCCGCAGACCCGAAGCTTTCATCTCTTCAATTATGTTGTCGTGCCCGCGTGCGATCAGCGATTTGGTATCGTCCCAGTCACCGCGCTGTTGCGCCGCCTTCAGGCCCCAATCCTGGAACCCATAAAGGTTCGTAAAGATGCGATCCTTATCGGCGAGCATCAGAAACCTCCTCCGAAGACGACTAGTCCAGCAACGATCAGGATAGCGACCAGTGCGACCGTCTTGATAACACCCTTCAATACTTTCCACGCTATTATTACCGCGAGGATTGTAAGGATGATCGTGATAATCGAGCTATCCATCACCATTCGCTCCGGTAATCGTGGTTTTCATCTCTCATTGCTGTCAGCGTCGTCAGATCGCCAGCTGGCTCGCTGGTATGTCGGCCAGGTTCCTGCGTTCCGGTTTTCGGCTGGTCACCCTTCGCGAGTGCGTCCAGAATTGTGTCGAGACGCTCGGGCGTGAGATCTTCGTAATTGTCGTCATTGATCTGCACCATGGGCGCGGTTGCGCAATTGCCCATGCATTCGACTTCGGTGAGCGTCCAAAGGCCATCCTCGGATACATGGCCCTTTACCATGCCGCGCTTCTTGCAAGTTTCGAACAAGCCGTCAGATCCGCGAAGCATGCACGGCGTAGTGCCGCACACTTGCACGTGGTACTTACCAACCGGCTTCATATTGTACATGAAGTAGAAGGTGGCGACTTCCAGTACGCGGATAACCGGCATATCGAGATAGTCGGCGACATATTCGATGACCGGTAGCGGGAGCCAGCCCTGCGTATTCGTTTCTTCGCCGACCTGACGCTGCGCGAGATCCAGCAGTGGCATCACCGCAGATTTCTGGCGGCCTTCGGGATAACGCGCAATCGCCTTGTCGGCGCGTGCACGATAGCTCTCTGTAAACTCGAAAGCGCCCCAGCGCTCACGCAGTTCAGGAGTATCGGGGGCGGGACTACGGTCAGCCATTAGCGGTCGCACTCCCCGAACACGACATCGATGGCGCCGAGAATGGCGGTGGCATCAGGGAGCATGTGGCCCTTCGACATAAAATCCATTGCTTGCAGGTGGCTGAAGGCCGTCGGACGGATCTTACAGCGGTAAGGCTTGTTGGACCCGTCGCTAACGAGGTAGACACCGAATTCACCTTTCGGGCTTTCGGTAGCAACGTAAACTTCACCTGCCGGTACGTGGAAGCCTTCGGTGTAGAGCTTGAAGTGATGGATAAGCGCTTCCATCGACTGCTTCATCTCCGCGCGCTTAGGCGGTGCGACCTTGCGGTCATCACTTGCGATCGGCCCGCCCGGCATTTGCGCCAGACACTGCTTCATAATTTTGGCGCTTTCGTAAACTTCCTTCACGCGCACAATGAAGCGGTCGTAACAATCGGAATTGGTGCCGACAGGAATGTCGAACTCCATCCGGTCGTAGACATCATAAGGCTGCGACTTTCGCAGATCCCAGGGGATGCCTGCAGCACGGATCATCGGACCAGAGAAGCCCCACGCCACCGCATCGTCTTTGCTGACGACTGCGATATCGACATTACGCTGCTTGAAGATGCGATTGTCCATAACAAGGCTCATCGCATCGCCAAAGAGTTCGGGCAGGCGCGTATCGATCCACTCACCAATATCGACCAGAAGTTTTTCCGGTACATCCTGGTGAACGCCACCCGGGCGGAAATAAGCGCTGTGCATCCGCGCGCCCGATGCCCGCTCGAAGAAATTCATGCAATCTTCACGCAGTTCGAACACCCACAAGTTCGGGGTCATTGCGCCCACATCCATTACATGGGCGCCGATGTTGAGCATGTGGTTGCAGATGCGGGTAAGCTCCGCGAACAGAACACGCAGATACTGCGCGCGCTCGGGCACCTCGACATTGAGCAGCTTCTCGATTGCGAGAACGTAGCTGTATTCCTGCGCCAGCGGGCTGCAATAGTCGAGCCGGTCGAAATAAGGCAGCGCTTGAAGATACGTCTTGTGCTCAATCAGCTTCTCGGTGCCGCGATGCAAGAGGCCGACATGCGGGTCGATCCGCTCGATAATCTCACCGTCGAGCTCCATCACCATACGAAGCACACCATGGGCCGCCGGATGCTGAGGGCCGAAATTGATCGTGTAATTGGTGATCGTCTCGTCGCCGGTGGTCGGCGATTCCTCGATGTGCATTGCACTACTCATGCGCAGATCCAATTGCCGGAATATGTTGCAGTCTTACCGTCAGCCGATGTGACCGACAGGTTGGCCGGGCGCGCCTGCGCGTTGCCTTCGGCCGGAGCCACCTGAACAGCAACGCCATTGCCGGAGAAGCTCGTGCCGCTCCGGATGGCCGCTAGACCACCAGGTTTACCGTCGAGAAGGACGAGGCGGCCGCCCACGCGAACCACTGCCTTGCCTGGCAAGGTCGGTTCGTTGAGGCCGGATGCGATAAGAATTTCGCGGTTGCCATCCATAAAGGTGCAGCCCCCATCACGCGGACCGAAATCTACCCCACCGATATCGGCCAATTGCTCGAGTTGGGTGACGTCCGCACCTTGAGGAACTGCAGCCTCTACAGTGTTCGGCTGTTCAGCACGCTCCGCAGGGTCGATTGCAACAGGATTGCCATCCTTCTGACCGATCCGGCTGGCAAAATCATCGGCATTTTCCTGTTCACTGGCGGGCTGCGACGAACATGCCGCGAGAGCTAGCACGGTAATTGGAAGAAAGAGATGACGCATCATTCGCCCTTTTTCTTCTTTGCCGGCGCCTTCTTGGCGACCGCCGGCTTCTTTTTAGCTGCCGCACCCTTCTTTGGCTGGGTAGCTTTCGCTGTATCCGTTGTCTTGCCCTTGCGAGCTTTTCGCGCGGGCTGATCCTCGGTAGGCTTTGGTGGCGGAGCATCTTCCCCGCTGTCCTCTTCCGCCGGTGCGCCGGCGCTTACCTTGTCGGACGCCTTGTCGTCCGCATCTTTGCCCGCCCCAGTGTCCGAAGGCTTCTCTGTGGTCTTCGGCTCATCCACCGGCGGCTGATCCGCCTTTTCATCGCCAGGAAGGACGTAATCCGCACCCTCCCAAGGACTCATGAAATCGAACTGACGCAAATCCTGCGCGAGCTCGACCGGTTCGTAAACTACCCGCTTCTCGTCTTCGGAATACCGAAGTTCCACATAGCCCGTAAGAGGGAAATCTTTGCGGAAGGGATGCCCTTCGAAACCGTAGTCGGTTAGGATACGGCGCAGGTCGGTATTTCCATCGAACAGCACACCGTACATGTCAAAAACTTCACGTTCGAGCCAGCCAGCATTGGGCCACAAACCCGTCACCGTCGGGACGGGCGTATCCTCACTGGCCGTGCACTTGACCATGATGCGATTGTTCTTGGTCAGGCTCAGAAGCATGTAGACTATTTCGAAACGATCGGAACGTGATGGATAATCCGCCCCAGCAATTTCCATCAGCTGCTGATAGCCATGCTCGTCGCGCAGAAGCCGTAAGGCGTCGGCGATGCCAGTACGATTTACGCGCAGAAGGAGCTCACCGTGCTCCTCGTGCGCTTCGACAAGGTGATCGCCGAGTGCTTGAGTGAGCGCACCCTTCAGCCCATCGATCTGTGTGAACCGGGGCGCGGAATGAAGTGTAGCCATTGCCTTAGCCCTTAACGTTCGATCGTACCCACGCGGCGGATTTTCCGCTGCAATTGCATCACGCCATACAGCAGAGCTTCGGCGGTCGGCGGGCAGCCGGGAACATAAATGTCCACCGGCACGATACGGTCACAGCCACGCACCACCGAATAGCTGTAGTGATAATAGCCACCGCCATTGGCACAGCTGCCCATGGAGATAACATACTTCGGCTCCGACATCTGATCGTAAACCTTGCGCAACGCGGGAGCCATCTTGTTGCACAGCGTGCCGGCAACAATCATCACGTCGCTCTGACGCGGGGAAGCGCGCGGGGCAACGCCAAAGCGTTCCATATCGTAACGCGGCATGTTCACGTGGATCATTTCGACCGCGCAGCATGCGAGGCCGAACGTCATCCACCAGAGCGAGCCGGTTCGCGCCCACTGGAACAGATCTTCGGTAGAAGTGACAAGAAAGCCCTTGTCATTCACCTCGGTCTGAAGCGCGTTGAAATAATCTGCATCCGGCTGACGCACCTCTCCGGCTTGCGCCGTAGGCTGAACCAGGGGATCGCGGCCGTGAGGGGAAGATGTCATTTGCTGGCTCATGCGATTACTCCCACTCCAGCGCGCCGACTTTCCACGCATAGGCGAAGCCGATGATCAGTTCGGTAAGAAACACCATCATGGTGATCCAGCCCGGCCATCCGGTAAGATCTAGACTAACAGCCCAGGGAAAAAGGAATGCAGCTTCGAGATCGAAAATGATGAACAGGATCGCCACAAGGTAGAAGCGCACGTCAAACTGGCTGCGCGGATCCTCGAAAGCGGGGAAGCCGCATTCATATTCGCTGTATTTCTCTGCCGTCGGCTGATGTGCCCCCGTAAGCCGTGACACACCCATCGGCAGGAACACGAACAGGGCCGAAAGGCCTGCCGCGATAAACAGGAAAATCAGGATCGGAAGATATTGTTCGAGATCGACCACGTATGATTCCGTCTGGACTAGGTTTCGGGCCAGCCTCTAGGCCCCTCGCCCGCGTGGCGCAAGGGCTTGACCCCATGAGTTTCCCGCGATTTTCACAAGCTGCGTTGAAGGGGTGTTAATACCTCCACGCGATTGGCAGCCCGAAATGAACTTTAAGGACAGTACCGAATGCTAAGACAAACCCTTTCCTGCACCGCGGTTATCGCATCGCTCTTTGCCGCGAATCCGCTATGCGCCGCCAACGTCACTGCCGATCTCGATCAGATTGCAGATGTCCTGCGCGAGAATGGGTATCAGGCAAAGCTGGAGGGCGAAGGCAAGGATCGTTCTATCAAAATGGGAATGGCCGGCTACAACTTCATCATCCTGCCGTTCAGTTGCGATGAAAACGGCGACGACTGCAAATCTGTGCAGTTTTATACAGCCTTCGCTGCCGACACCGACCCGACTCTCGAAGAAATGAACAATTACGCCAGCGAAAACCGCTTCGGCAGGGTATATCTGGACCAGGATGGTGACCCGGCAATCGAAATGGACATCGATCTGGAAGCCGGCGGAATGTCGGAAGCGCTTTTCATGGACAATCTGGCCTATTGGGAAGCGATAATGGTGAACTTCGCGGAATTCGCCTTGGCCGATCGGGGAAAGTAAATTGATGGGCAACTGGCCTGGCGTGATTTCCTCGGTCGGGCCAGTTGCAGAGGCCTGAAGCGCCTAGTTGGTCCCGGAACCATAAGGCGGCTTGAGACCACCAAGCTTCGCGATATCGATCTTCGGTTGGGTGTAGATGCTGCGCGCATGACTGAATTCACGGAACCCTTCGATACCGTGATAGCTGCCCATCCCGCTGGGGCCGATGCCGCCAAACGGCAAATCCTCCATGGATACGTGGAATACGACATCGTTCAGGGTCACGCCGCCGCTAATCGTTTGCGAAAGCACACGCTCCCGCTCGCCACTGTCGTTGCCGAAATAATAGAGGCCCAGCGGACGATCGTTTGCATTCACGTAATCGATCGCTTCATCAATATGGCCGTAGGTCTTCACTGGAAGAACCGGCCCGAAGATTTCCTCTTTCATGACATCCATATCGTCCGACACGCCCTTCAGTATGGTAAGCGGCATCTTGCGCGCATTGCTGGATGAGAAATCTTCATCGGCAGGATTGACTTCGATAACCTCGGCGCCCTTACCCCGCGCGTCGGCTACCATCCCCTGCAGGCGGTCGTAATGCCGGTCTGAAACGAGGCTTGCGTAGTCTTCGTTTTCGAGAAGGCTGGGATACATATTTGCAGTAGCTTGCCAGATCCCATGGATCGCCTCGTCCTGGCGTCCTTCGGGAACATAAAGATAGTCGGGCGCGAGACATATTTGCCCGGCATTCATCATCTTTCCCAGAGCGATACGCTCTCCGGCCTTGGCGAAATCGGCGCTTTCGCCCAGCAGGACCGGGCTCTTCCCGCCAAGTTCCAAAGTCACCGGCACGAGGTTCTTGGCCGCCGATTCCATGACCTTGCGGCCGGTTGCGGTCGAACCAGTGAATACCAGGTGATCGAAAGGCAATTCAGAAAACGCTGCGGCCACCTCGGCCCCGCCGGTGAACACAGCGCATTCGTCCGGGGAGAAATATTCTTCCACCAGCTCTTTCATCATGAGGCTGGTCTTCGGAGTGAACTCGCTAGGTTTTATCATCGCCCGATTACCCGCTGCAAAAACCTGCATCAATGGCCCGAAGGTGAGGTTAACGGGAAAATTCCACGGACTGAGAATCCCGATTACGCCCTTGGGCTGATAACGGACTTCTGCCTTTGCGCCGAGCAGGCCAAGCGGGAACTGGACATGTCGCCTCTGAGCTTTCGTCCACCCATCCACATGCTTTAGGCAATATTTGCCGAAATTCACAGTGCTCGAAATATCGGTAATCATCGACTGTTTTGGTGATCGGTTACCAAAATCCGCGCTCATCACTTTCGCAAGATCATCTGCGTGATCCTTCAGCAGCTTGATCGCTCGCTCCAAGCGATCCTTCCGAGCTGACATGGCTTCAGGCCGAGACCGCGACGCAACCGCTCGCTGCTTACGCAACATGTCTTCCATCGCCATACGCTGGTCTGCAGCCATATCCATCACTCCCGCTTCGTGTTGCGCCGCTGCGACGCACATCCTATCTGCGCACGAGATATTTCAGACTAAAAGGACCAGCACAAGCATGCCCCAGTTCAGCGCAGCCGACCCCGTCGTCATTCTTTCATACGCCCGGACCCCGATGGGCAGCATGCAGGGCGCCCTCGCCGATGTTTCTGCCACCGAACTTGGCGCGACCGCGGTCAAGGCTGCAGTTGAGCGCTCTGGCGTTCCAGTCGAAAAATTCGACCGCACTTATATGGGCTGTGTGCTTCCTGCCGGTCTCGGCCAGGCGCCCGCCCGTCAGGCTTCGATCAAGGCTGGGTTGCCAAAATCCGTTCAGGCTACGACCGTCAACAAAGTTTGCGGCAGCGGAATGCAGACCGTCATCATGGGTGCGGAAGCGCTGGCCAGCGGCACGATCGACTACGTCGTGTCAGGCGGCATGGAAAGCATGACAAACGCGCCATACCTTTTGAAGAAGCACCGCAGCGGCGCGCGCATCGGGCATGATACAGCCTACGATCACATGTTCCTCGACGGGCTGGAAGATGCCTACGAAGAAGGTCGGGCGATGGGTACCTTCGCCCAGGACACCGCCGATGAGTACCAGCTCACGCGCGAGCAGATGGATGATTATTCCATCGAGTCTCTCCGCCGGGCGAATGCGGCAATCGATAGCGGTGCCTTTGCCGACGAAATCGCCGCGGTGACCTTCACTACCCGCAAGGGCGAGGTGACGGTCGATACCGATGAAGCGCCTGGCCGTGGCAATCCTGACAAGATTCCCCAGCTTCGTCCGGCTTTCGCGAAAGACGGAACCATCACCGCCGCGACTTCTTCCTCGATCTCGGATGGTGCTGCAGCGCTCGTCCTCAGCCGTGAAAGCGTGGCGAAAGAAAACGGGCAGGAAGCTGTGGCCAAGATCGTGGCCATGGCCGCACACGCGCAGGAACCCTCCGAATTCACGGTCGCACCGATCGGCGCCATCGAGAAAGTTCTTTCCGAAGCGGGTTGGTCGGCCGACGATGTTGATCTTTGGGAAGTCAACGAGGCTTTTGCCTGCGTTGCGATGTTCGCAATGCGCGACATCGGCATTCCCCACGAAAAGATCAACGTGAACGGCGGCGGCACCGCGCTGGGTCATCCAATCGGGGCAAGCGGCGCGCGGATTATCGTCACTCTCCTCAATGCTCTCAAGCAGCAAGGTAAGACGCGAGGCGTTGCGAGCCTGTGCATTGGTGGCGGTGAAGCGACCGCAGTCGCGCTGGAAATCCTCTGACACAGTCGGGACCCTCCCCGCACCGACGGCGTTGGTGCGGGAGAAGGGAACACAGCATGAAGAAGATTTTTGTTATCGTGGCTTCTGGAGCGCTCGCTGCATGCGGGTCGAACGAGGCCGAAGTTTCTCCCGAGACTGAGATGACCACCAATCAGGCTGGAACGACAGATACGGCTTCGGCAAACCAGATGGCCGGAACCTACGAAATGACCATGGAAGACGGTACGGTCGTGCGCCAGCAGGTGAATGCAGATGGCACTTATGTCGACACCGATCTGCAGGGCTCAGAACTGGAGCGTGGCACTTGGCGTCAGGAAGGCAGCCAGTTGTGCTATGACCCCGACGGCGCTGAGCCGGAAGAGTGCTGGACCGGCGGAACGCCAGGTGCCGACGGTACATTCGAGGCGACCAGCGGAGATGGAACTACAACGGCAACCATCCGTCGCATCGAAGATTCAAACACGGACATCGCTCCTGCGACATAGTCCATTGAGATAAACGTGAATTGAAGGGGGCGGTAGGAATGCCGTCCCTTATCGTATCAATTTTCGTTTTACTTATAAGCGTCAGGGCTCACCATCGCCCCAGAGACGATCTTCTCTTACCCATCCCGTCCGGTTCCCTACCGAGATTTCGCACCATCCGCTTCCGCATTCGTGTAAGGCGCCTACTACGCCTGGCTGAAGCCGCCATTTAAGGCCGGAATCGGCATCGGCGTCTTCCCGCATGTCAGCATTTCCCTTGCCGATGACGATCACGCCAAGGTCCGGGCTGAGAAGCCGTGAGGCCACCCACCCCCTTGTGCCGTCAGGATCTTCGATCAGGCGCCATCCATCCATTACCCGAATGACCTTTACCGGCAGTCCCGGCCTTCGATAAACCCACTCGATGCGATAGTCGGCGCTGGGGCCAACCCGCAGGTTTATCTCGCTTGCCCGTAAAGTAGCCCAGTAAGGAACTTCACGATCCTGCGCCTGAGCCGGCGTAACCAACAGCACAAAAGCTGCCAGAACAATGGTTAATTTGTTGATCATGATACGCCCGCCTTACCCGCCGACACTCTTGGCGACAAGCGCTGCTTGACCGTCCCGGCGGCATAAGCGTAGCGGTACCGATCGTATGACGACATTAGATCAGCCCGGCCCTGCTTCCGAAAAGCGGCTTTCTCGCAAGCCCCGCGTAATCGTGACCCGGCGTTTAGGGCCGGCAGTGGAAGATCGGATGGCTTCCTTGTTCGAAGTGCGCACCAATGCGAGCGACATGCCGCTCACCAGAGATCAACTGGTAGAGGCCATGCAGCATTGCGACGTTCTGGTCCCGACCGTGACCGACCGGATCGACGCGGAGATGTTGGCCAACGCCGGCAAGGACCTCGGCCTCATCGCTAACTTCGGCGCGGGGACTGAGCATATCGATCTGAAAGCTGCTGCCGCGCACAAGATCATGGTGACCAACACACCCGGCGTATTTACCGACGATACCGCCGATCTCACCATGGCGGGAATTATCGGAGTGCCACGCCGGATCCGAGAAGGTGTCGAACTGGTCCGCAGCGGCGATTGGACCGGTTGGGCCCCCACAGCCATGCTGGGCCGCAAGCTAGGTGGAAAGACTCTCGGTATCGTGGGCATGGGGCGGATCGGTCAGGCGGTTGCTCACCGCGCCCGGGCCTTCGGATTGAATCTCTCCTACCACAACCGCAAGCAGCTTCCCGAAGCAGTCGAGCGCATCTTCGGCGCGAAGTATATTGGAAATCTGGACGAACTCGTCGCCGAAGCCGACATCGTGACACTTCATTGTCCTGCCGGACCGGACAATCACCACTTGATCGATGCCCGGCGAATTGGCCTGATGAAGGAGGGGGCGAGCCTGATCAACACTGCTCGTGGCGATCTGGTGGATCAGGAAGCGCTTATTGAGGCACTGGAAAGCGGCCGACTGGCCGGTGCCGGCCTAGACGTCTATCCGGATGAACCGAATGTCGACGAGCGGTTGATCCGTCACCCGAATGTTATGACGCTTCCGCACATCGGCAGCGCGACGCGCGAGGGGCGCGAGGATTCGGGGATGAAGGTGATCGCCAATATCCGTATGTGGGCCGACGGTCACCGTCCATCCGACCAGGTGCTGAGCGGTCTTTCCTGACCTCCCTTGCCGAACCCATGTGATGCTGTAATCGGCTGCAGCCATGAATGAATTTGCAACCCGCATCGAAGCGCTCGAACATCAGTGGATGCGCAGCTGGGTCCAGCGCGACCGCAACCAGATGAAAGCGCTCGCAGCGCGGGATTTCATCTTTCTCCTGGGTTCGAAGAGTCCCGCCATTCTCGACCGGGCTAGCTGGCTTGAAGCGGCGACGACGCGGTTCCGTTGCAATGGCTATCGGTTCGATGAGGTTTACGTTCGACGCCACGGTTCCGTCGCGGTGTTCGCGACCCGGATGACCCTGGATGCCACCATGGGCAATGATGAATGGTCAGGTGAAACCTGGCTGATGGACCTGTGGCAGAAGAGCAAAGTGCGCCGCAAATGGCGCATGGTCGAACGGACGATTTCCCGTCCCGATACGGATCCGAAGATGCCCGACGCGATCCGTTCGATGCAGCTCTGGCGCTAAGCTACCAGCCTTGCCCGCCCGCTTCCCTTGATCATCTGCGCGGCCTGGGTCGTCGCGTCCCGGGTGTCCTGCGCAAGCTTCTTCACTTCGCTGGCAACCACGGCAAAACCGCGACCGTTCTCACCGGCATGGGCTGCCTCGATCGTTGCGTTGAGAGCCAGCATGGTCGTCTGGTTAGCGATACCGTCAATGGTCGAGACGATATTCGCGACCTCTCTCATCGTCTCTTCTAGGCGTTGATTCTGCTGTCCGATGCGCGCTTCCAGCGTGCGGCTGTCCTCGAGCGCATCCTTCGCTTCCCGCTCCAGACCGATCTGATAAGTGACATCCGTCGCCAGTTTCACGACCTTTACGGGTTTGCCTTCGGCATTCATCACCGGATTGTATGTTGCCTGTAACCATACATCGCCGCCATCGCGGCGCTTGCGGCAATAGAGACCGGCCTCAAAGCGTCCCTGCCCTAATTGCTCCCAGAAACGAGCATATTCGGCGCTCGACGCATAAGCATTCTCGCAGAAAATCCGATGGTGCTTGCCTACGACATCATCCAGGCGATAGCCCATCAGATCGAGAAAATTTGAATTGGCCGACAAGATCGTTCCATCGAGTCCGAATTCGATGACGGCATAGGATCTGTTGAAGGCCTCGGTTTTTCCCGCGGTATCGGCTGCTGCTTCAAATTCACCGGTTACGTCTGCCGCGATCTTCAGGATGCGATCGCAGTTACCTTCCTCGTCGAATACGGGATTGTATGTTGCACGAAGATAGATCGGAGAGCCGTCTCGCCGAACTCTTCGGTAAGTACCCTCGTCGTAGTTCCCTGCACCCAGCTTATCCCAGAACTCTCGGTATTCTCTAGAGTTGCGAAGTGTCGACTCGCAGAAGAGCGAATGATGCCGATCCACGATATTTTCGAGTTCGTATCCCATCGATGAGCAGAAAAGATCATTCGCCCAGAGCACGTGCCCTTCGGGGGTAAACTCGGCAACCGCTTGGGAACGGCACACCGCGTCCCACGCGGAGCGGAATTTCAGGGAATCGTTCACTCGAGGGGCTCCGCGGATGCTTCGTTACGGGCGCCTCCTAGGAGCACATTGGTAAATGAAGGATTAGGATTTCCTAACCTAAACCTTTGTCCCGCCTAATATTGTTCAGGGTATTCGCTAAACAGACGTGGTGCAGTGACGCTTAATCCGTTCCCGCAAAGTGATATCCATCTCTTATACCAACTTGACCCTATTCTGTCCGGGTGGAGGATTGTCCCCCACCCGCATCAAGATCAATCGCCTTCCAAAATCCGTTCGACCAACTGCGCCACAGTGGGCGTAAAGTTGTTCGAGTAGAAAGGATCCTGCTTGAAACGATAAGCTGCATGTCCCGCGAATGCGAGATTTTCGTCCGGATCACCGCCATGCGCGATGTCCTGCAGGGTCTTCTGTATGCAGAAGCTGCGCGGGTCGGCAAGGCGACCGGTCGTGTGATTGTCGTGATCCTTCCAGCTGGAGAACTGACAATGAGACAGGCATCCCATGCAGGCTTGCTGATCGGCGCGAATCTGTTCAGCACTTTCAGGAGTTACGAAAACCACGGTGTCGTCGGGAGTCTTGAGCGCTTCGGTGAAGCCCTCGTGCATCCAGGCCTGGGCCTTTCTCTGGTCACCCGGGTGAACGAAGAAATATTTCGCTTTGCCATGATCCATCAGAGGAATGGTGCCTTCCTCTTCGTCACGTTTGAATATCGGGATCTGCCGCTCGCTGCGATGCATGAGATCGTACAGAAACGGCGTCTTCACGGCGCTGGAATAGAAGCCGGTCGGGCTGAACTTGTGCAGCAGGACGTCGCCCGGCTCGACCGTGCGCAGCATATCTTTCCAGACCTGTGGGATCGGGCTTTCATGCGTGAGCAACGGGCGCGTTCCGAATTGAAAAGCGATCTTGCCAAGCTCGGGATTGTCGATCCAGTCATTCCATTCGCGCAGGAACCAAACGCCGCCTGCCATGACGATCGCGACATCTTCCGAAACGCCTTCCTTGCGCATGGTATCGCGCAAAGCTTTCACGCGCGGGTACGGATCTTCCGGCTTGGTCGGGTCCTCGGCGTTAGAAAGGCCGTTATGGCCGCCAGCGAGCCAGGGATCTTCGTAAACGACTGCTGCCAGCCATTCGGGCACCTTGGAATAGCTGCGCTTCCACAAAGCACGAAAAGCGCGGGCCGAACTGACGATCGGTAGATAGTATACTTTGTGGTGAGCCGCGATTTCGGCGAGCTTGTAGGGCATTCCTGCACCGCAGGTGACGCCGGTGACCATGCCAGGGCAATTTTCCAGCACGCCTTCCATCACGCGCTGTGCACCGCCCATTTCCCACAGCACATTGATATTGATGGCGCCCTTCCCATCGGCAATTTCGTAGGCGCGCTTTACCTGTTCGGTGGCGCCGTCGATGCCATAGCGAACCAGCTGCTCGAAGCGCTCTACGCGGGTTGCCTGCGGATATACCTGCGGTACGGGATTGCCATCTTCATCGTATGTATCGGCGTTCACAGCACTAACCGTGCCGATGCCCCCTGCGGCGGCCCAGGCTCCCGAGCTAAGGTGATTCGTCGCCGAAACACCCTTCCCGCCTTCGATTAGCGGCCAGACTTCACGCCCGCCGTAAACAATCGGGGTCAGACCCTTGAAACTCATGTGATTTCTCTCTTTTTGCATTCAGCCGCAACTGCGGCTTCAGCCCTGCGCTATGCTATCGCTCCGGCAGGGCTTGATCTCTCCGGG
This sequence comes from Erythrobacter sp., assembly GCA_002695185.1. Next base: position 5,895 of record NZOF01000096.1, on the reverse strand, counting down.
CTCCGGCCTGTTAGCCGTTGCCTTGAACTGTGCATAGTACCCGGACAGCTCGGGCGCGTCCTTGAAAGCTACCAGTTCATAGCCGACGCGGCTAAACTCGCAGGACAGCAGCAAGGGATCGATACCATGTGCATCAGTGGGCCGATCGATATCTACGACGATGACCTGGCCTTCGGCGCGCAAGGCTGGCCACATCCGCCATAGGAACTCGTAAGGCTGTTCGATTTCATGGTACATATGGACCATGAAGATGCGGTCGAAGCTGTTGTCGGGCAGCTTGGGATCTGAAAATTCGCCGCTTCGTATCGAAACGTTGTCCAGACGATAGCGCTCGACTCGCCGGGCAAGACGACCGAGTGCCTGCTCATCGATATCCTGAGCCAGGACACGGCCCTCGGATCCCACCCGTTCGGCAAGGCGGACGGTGTAATATCCATTCCCAGCGCCAATATCCGCCACAGTCATTCCCGGCTGAATTTCCGCTAGATCCATGACCGTCTGTGCCTCGCCACGACTATCGCGCTGGGTCTCTGTCGAAAACTGGTTCGATCCGGCTTCCGAGACCGGCCGGTCCGGTTCGGGAAAAGTGGAGTTGCTTACGCCCTCCCCCGAACACGCTGAAAACAGGACGGCCACCGTCAGGGCGAACGGCGTGCACCGCATCAATCGGCGTCCTCTACCTCGACAGTTTCGCCAGTTACACGCTGAGCGAGTGCGGCGGAAATGAAGGGGTCGAGCGCCCCATCCAGAACATCGTCGGGAGTGGGCGAAGTGACACCGGTGCGCAGATCCTTGACCATCTGATAAGGCTGCAGGACATAACTGCGGATCTGGTGCCCCCACCCAATATCGCTTTTTTCCTGGTATTCACCGGATGCAGCGGCCTCGCGTTCAGCCATCTCGCGTTCGAACAGCCGTGCCTTCAGCATGTTCATGGCGGTTGCCTTGTTCTTGTGCTGGCTACGATCGTTCTGGCTGGCCACCACAATGCCGCTGGGTTGGTGGGTGATACGCACTGCTGAATCGGTCGTATTCACGTGCTGACCGCCGGCCCCGGATGCGCGATAGGTGTCGATCTTGAGGTCCGACGGATTGATTTCGATATCAATATCGTCGTCGATAACCGGATAGACCCAGACCGAGCTGAAGCTGGTATGGCGGCGAGCCGAACTATCGTAAGGGCTGATCCGGACCAGACGGTGTACACCGCTTTCGGTCTTTGCATAGCCATACGCATTTTCGCCCTTGAGCAGCAGCGTGGCGCTCTTGATGCCGGCTTGATCGCCCGATTGATGTTCGACCGTCTCAACCTTGAAGCCGCGCCGTTCGGCCCAGCGGGCATACATACGGAAAAGCATTTCCGCCCAGTCCTGGCTTTCGGTCCCGCCAGCACCCGCGTGGATTTCCAAGTAGGTGTCGTTGCCATCCGCCTCGCCAGAAAGCAGGGCCTGAACCTTGTCGCGATCGGCGCGGTCGGCCAGCGTTTCGAGGCTGGTTAGACCTTCACGGACGATCTCATCGTCACCCTCAGCCTCGCCCATAGAGACGAACTCGATGGCATCGCTCATTTCGCTCTCGATTTCGCGAACAGTGTTGATCGCGGTTTCGAGGCGCTTCTGCTCCTGAGTAATTGCTTGCGCCTGCTTTGGATCGTCCCACAAGGTGGGGTCCTGTACGCGCGCATCCAGCTCGTCGAGGCGGCGTAGCGCACGTTCCCAGTCGAGCGACTGGCGAACCAGCGCCAGCGCGGCTTCGATGCGGTCGATATTGGCCTGCCCTTCGGCACGCATAGGTCAATTCCTCAAAACGATATGCCCGCCCACCTAACGTGCGGGCGACGATTGTAAAGCGAAGGCGCCGCGGCGCCCGCGCGGTCTAATAGATACCGCCTTGATCCTCGACGAAATCTTCCTGAACTTCTTCGCGCGCTGCCCGCCGCGGAGCTTTGACGCCCTCTCTGGCCCTGCGGATGAGATCGAGGATCTCGCTGCGCCGCGCGGCCAGTTCGTCGGAACGGGTCGAACGGGACGGTTCGGTGTCGGGTTTGAACGCTTCCCAAATTACGGCAGCTTTGGGATCGTTGGACGGAGTCCCTTCGAATACACGCTTGCCGGTGCGGCGGTCGATCTTGACCATCCGGATGCCCGGAGGCGCAATGAAGTCGTCCGAAGTCCAGCGCTCCCGCGTGCTTTCGATGAAACGTTTCATGATCGGTGCGGCGGTATTGCCACCCTGCACCCATCCGCCGAGATTGCGCGGCTGGTCGAAGCCGACATACATGCCCGCGATAATGTCCGGCGTTCCGCCCACGAACCATGCATTGGTCGGGCCATTTGTGGTGCCGGTCTTGCCAAACAGCGGCAATTCGAGGCTCCGCAGTCGAACAGCCGTTCCGCGCGTGACGACGCCCTGCAACATGTGCACCACCTGGAAAGCGGTGCGTGGGTCGAGAACCTGCCGCCCGCCCGGTTCGAAGCGCGGCATGGGCTGCCCGTCCCATTCATCCATGTTGCAACTGCTGCATTCGCGATTGTCGCTGCGGAAGATGACCTTGCCCCGGCGATCCTGCACATAGTCGATGACCGACCCTTCGTGCTGGCGCCCCCAGTTCGCAAGCGCGGCATACCCGTTGACCATTCTCGCAACAGTGGTGTCACCAGCACCAAGCGCGAAAGAATAATAGGGTTCGTAATCCCCGACGCCGAGCCGCTTGATCGTCTGCGTGACGTTTTGCATGCCGGTATCGTCGGCAATGTGGATCGTCATCAGATTGCGGCTCTGCTCGAGACCCCAACGCATCGTGTGCTCGCCGCCACCGCCGCCGCCAAAGTTCCGGAAGCATTTTTCGCCGAGATTGGCGCCCTGCCACACACAGAAGGTCTGATCGGGCACCATCGTCGCCGGCGTCATACCGTGATCGAGCGCGGAGGCGTAAACGAAGGGCTTGATCGTAGAACCCGGCTGGCGCAGCGCCTGCGTGGCGCGATTGAAGCTTCCGAGCCGGCTGTCGAACCCGCCTTGCATGGCGAGCACGCGGCCCGTCTTCGGCGATTCAGCAAGGAATGCGCCGGACACTTCGGGCACACCGCGGATTGCATAGCCGGATCCGCTTTTCTCGACGGCGATGACATCGCCGACCTTAACCGACGACGGAGCGCCGGACAGATCGTAATCCTCGCCATCGGTCATACCGACCCTGGCGTCGGACCCGCCAGTGGTTATTACGCCGATTTGCCAGTCCTTGTAATTGATCGAGATGTTCGACGATGCGAGCTGGCCATGCAGATCGCCATTTTCGGGGTTTAGGGTCGCAATCGGCCCCGTATAGCCGCGGTTACCGTGGTAGCTCAGCAATTGCGCGCGCAGGGCATCCCGAGCGGCATCCTGCAACTCGGTGTCGAGCGAGGTTCGTACCCACAGCCCCCCTGCATAGACGCTGTTGCCACCATCTTCAGCGGTTTCACCGAATTTGTCGATCAACTGGCGGCGCACTTCCTCGAGGAAATAGCCGGCATCCGCCGACCGTTCCGAACGTTGCTGCACCAGCCCGAGCGGCTGGCTTTTCGCTGCCGCGGCTTCTCCGGCGCTGACGAAGTCGTTGGCGACCATCTGATCGAGGACGAAGTTGCGGCGCGAAACTGCGAGATCCTCGTAACGCGCACGGCCGTACCGCTCGGGCGCTTTCGGCAATATCGCGAGGAAAGCGGTTTCGTGCAGATCGAGATCGCCGACATCCTTGTCGAAATAGGCACGCGCGGCAGCCTGCACGCCGAAGCTGCGGCGCCCGAGCGGAATTTCATTGAGATAAAGCTCGAGGATTTCCTGCTTCGTGAGAACCTGTTCGATGCGCTGCGCAAGGATCATCTCCTTGAGCTTGCGGGTCACCGAATATTCGTCGCCCAGCAAAAGGTTCTTGGCGACCTGCTGAGTGATTGTCGAACCGCCGACCGCGCGCTCGCCCGAACCATACTTCGTTGCATAGTCGAACACGGCATTCAGTGTGCCAGTGAAGTCCACCCCGCTATGGCTGAAGAAGGTCTTGTCTTCGGCCGAAAGAAACGCCTCGACCAGCGGCTGCGGAAAATCGACATATTGGAGCTGCACGCGCCGTTCACGCGCGTAGGAGTGGACGATTTCCCCATCCACCCCGCGTACGACGGTAGGCAGCGGCGTCTCATATTCCAGCAGGGAATCGGCTTCGGGCAAGTTACGCGCCAGCGACGCCCAGGCCAGGACCAGAAGAATGAGCCCGATCCCGACGAGATAGGTAAGGACACGCAGCCGCCGGCTATCGTGCCAATTGTCTTTCATCCAGGCGAACAGGCGCGCAGGATCGCCGGTCAGGCGCTGGCGGACATATGCGAGATCGGGAATGGCAACCATATATGGGCGAAGCCTCTAGCACTTGTAATCTGGACATTGCCAGAACAAGAATCGCCCAGCCTCAGCTTTCGGACTGGCGAACGAAGAATATGCCGATTGCCCGCGCCATCGTTTCGGCGAACCGCTTCTGCCCTTCTGGCGAGGCAAGCCGTTCGGCATCCTGCGAATTGGAGATGAAGCCGCTTTCGAAAAGAACGGAGGGAATATCGGGAGCGCGCAGCACGGCGAGCCACGCCGACCGCCGCGCCTGGGGATGGAACTGGATTACTCCCTGTCCTTCCTGCTCGATCAGCCGGGCGAACTGATCGGACCGCTCCTGGGTGCGACGCTGCGAAAGCTCTACCAGGATATTGGTTACGCTGTCGCTTTCCTTTGACAGATCGACGCCCCCAATCGTGTCGGAAGCGTTTTCCCGCGCAGCATAAAGTGCAGCTGCCCGGCTCGAAGCTTCGTTGGATAGCGTGTAGATGCTGGCACCTGCGACATCCGCAATTTCGCCGGCGCTATCGGCATGGATCGACAGGAACAGATCTGCATCGAGGCGCTGCGCGATCCGGTACCGCTCGTTGTGGAGGAGATATTTGTCGCCGTCGCGCGTCAGCGCCACACGCGCGATATCCTGACTTTCGAGCTCATCTCGTAAAGCTTTGGCCAATGCCAGCACCAATTCTTTCTCGACATACCCGCCGGAAGTGGCGCCTGGATCGACTCCGCCATGTCCGGGGTCGATGACGACCAGCGGCAGCTCGGCATCGCCCGAGATATCCGGTAATGCCACCCCGGCTTCATAGCCAGGCAAGTCGGTCCTCAGGATGAACCCCGCGCCTTTCCCGCTGAGCCCTTCGCCATTCGCAAATAGCACAAGTCCGGCAATCAACATCGCCGGAAGCAGGAGAAGCGAGATGAGCTTGATACGCGGAGACATGCCCGTCGATCGTTAGGGTGTAAGCGCAGGGAAGCGCAATATAGTTGCCGTTGGATACCCACGGTGCTAGCGAATTGTAAGCCGAGCCCAAAGTGCCTCCGATCGGCGCGCTTCATTCGCGACGAAGAGGGTCACTCGATCCGGCACACGCTTCCACTATTCCGGTGGCAGCACAGAATGAACAGGTTGATGCTGGACAATTCCTTCTCCCTCCCGGCCCATATGATGCAGGTGCCTTCGCACCTTGCAGCAATGGCGGGACGGACCGCGCCAGAGTTGCGGACGGAAATCCTAGCAGACACGAAATCCCGGACCTCTGCAGAGAGAGCGAGCCGGTTCACAAATCCCGCAGGTCCCTCATGGGGCAGCGGATTTCCAACACTGACGCGCGAAAGCTGCAGCGGGCATGGCCTGCGCACTCGCGCATGGAGAATAATCAATGCCAACGCGCATGCTCATCGACGCGCGCCACCAGGAAGAAACCCGGGTGGCAGTCCTCAAGGGAAACCGGATTGAGGAGTTCGATTTCGAATCCGCCGACAAACGGCAGATCAAGGGAAATATCTATCTTGCCAAGGTAACGCGGG
>NZOF01000095.1 GCA_002695185.1 Erythrobacter sp. | reverse complement strand
GCTCTGACTTGCACCCGCCGCCCGAGCGGGCTAGACGGACCGACACGGAGCGGTGGCCGAGTGGTCGAAGGCGCACGCCTGGAAAGTGTGTAGGCGGGAGACCGTCTCGAGGGTTCGAATCCCTCTCGCTCCGCCACTTGCCCCTGAGAAAGCGTTCTCCTGATCCGGCTGCGGCCGGATTTTCTTGTTGTTTTCGAGGGTTATGCGCAGTCGGCTTTGCACTGGTGTCCTTGCCACAGCCGCCGGATACGTTCTCTGGAGCCCGATATTCTCCGGACCTCTCGACTGCGCGCATTCGGTGTAAAGCCCGTAACCAGTTGTAAACATGCGGAGAGTTCCCCGCGCCACCTGAACACTTCGATGCCCGTGGCGTTCGTGAAATGGAACAGAAATCCAACCCGTTCTTTTCCCCGTCCAGCCTCGCAAATCCCTTCCGCCATTGAGAATTCAGGGCGATGACGGCATCTTGTTGGTGGAGGAGGCCGTACATGACGGAATTGGACCTCGACACCGACAAACTTGATGACGCGGCGCTGGCCATCCTCAGCCTGACCTTGCATGATAGCAACCGTGTCTGGAAAGGGATCGACTGGTCCATCAGCGACCGGCTGCACGCGAAGGGCCTGATCCACGATCCCGTCGGCAAGGCGAAATCGCTCGCCCTGACGGAAGCCGGACTGGCCCGAGCCGAAGCGACTCTCGCCGAGTTGTTCATGAAGCCGCACTCGAACGATCCACAAAGGTCCGACCCATGAAACCGGCCGACGAGGCTCGTATCGCTGCCCGGCTGGCGCAGCTGATGGCGATGATCTGTGTGCGCAATACGGGAATCGAGGAACTGCACGCCGGGACTGTCCCGGTCACCCACGCGGGCGATTATTCGGACGTATTCATCACTGACGCCGACGGTCGGCAGATTCCCTGGACCGATGCATCCCATCTCGACGACGACCGGATGCGACACCTGATGCGGCAGATTGTCGACCGACTCTACACGTTTCACCTCAAGGCTGGCGATCCGGGGTTCCGCGACCACCTCGAACGTTGGCTGGCCGTCGCCGAGCGATGGGACGAGCCGAAGCTGGACGAGGCATTCCTTTCAGGAATTGTCGGCAACGAAGCAGCCAAACTGCCGAGATAGTCGTTCGCAGTCCAGCCAGGATTCGAGGACGATCTTGTGCCAGAACTATTCAACTGGCTCGGCAACGGCCGTGTGTTTCGTGATGATGTCCTGTACGTCGCCCGGCTTGAAGGCGACATCCCATGACCAGCACCCAAAACCACCCGACGCGTTGATGGCCTTTACCCATTCGTTCAGCGCATCCCGCTTTGCCTTGTTCTGGGGGCTGTCGGTTCCCTTGATTTCGAGGGCAAGCATCTTGCCGCCAGACAGCCGGACAAGGAAGTCGGGCACATACCGGCGACGTGAACCGGCCCACATATACTGAATCTGGAAGCCGAGGTGATCGTTCTTCGCATAGGCGACTACGTCGTCCCGCCCCTCGAACACATTCGCCGCGTGTCCCTCCCACGACGAATCGCCGACGAGGTGGCTGATATGCGATTTGATGGCCGGGAAGCAGGGCTTGGTCGTATACCAGGTGCGCATCTGACCGGTGGCGCCGATCGGGTTCTCTTCATCAAAGACCGGAGTGAGGCGCTCAGTATTCTGCTCGCTCACATGACGCATGACGTGCTGGACGACGAGATCGATGTTCAAGGCGATCAGGATCCGGCGACGCAATGGGTCCGAGTGGAAGAGTGACGGAATGTCGAGAAGCTTCGAATTCAGAAAGGTCTCGACTATGCGCACCAGCTGAGCCGCGAGGTACTCCTCGGTTCCGGAGAAGCTGTGCCGCAGTTCGGCGAAGCCTTTTCTGGCAGCCTGAAAGACAAGTCTCTGCAGGCGGAACCCGTCCGGAAGGCGTTCGAGATCGATCGCGGTGACCTTGCCTATGTCCGTGGCCCCTCCCAAGGCGGGGGCCAGTTCAGCACTTATGGGTGTCGAGGCCGGGTCGAGCTCAAGTGCTGGCACCTTGTCCCACGCCATGGTCAGCTGCGGCTTCACCACGGTCTCGACGCGCAGGACATTGGGCCACTTGATCTCAAGGTGTGCCCGATCAGGAATGACCTCGATCTGGGTGGTCGGTCTGGGGGGCGGAGGCGGGTCACCTCCTTCTCCTGTTTCCGAGATGGACAACGGAACGCCGAAAACGTTCACATACTCCGGCAGGAACAGCCCGTTCTCATCCGTGTCGTAAGAGACCCTGCGAAGACCGCGGCCGACGACCTGCTCGCACAAAAGCTGCGAGGTGAACGCGCGCAAGCCCATGATGTGGGTTACATTCTTCGCATCCCAGCCTTCGGACAGCATCGCGACGGAGATGACGTTCTGCAGGTCCTGGCCAGCTGCACCCCGCTTGCCGACATTGTCGACGATCTCCCGCAGCAACTCTTCCTTCTTCATCCCCTGAAGCTGCTGCTTTCGGGTCTCCGGCAGGTTTGCAGCCTCGATGATTTCCTTCAGCCTGTTCTCGTAGTCCTTGTCGGACGTGGCGGCTTCACCGATTTCCGCCTTCTCCAGCACCTTGGAGTCGACACGCAACGTCCTGTTCGGCGCATGAAGCTCCGGCCAGTGCGAGTCGCCCTGGTTGAAATAGTGCTCGACCCGCGCGGCCGTCTCGGTGCGGTTGCAGACCGTCAGCATCACCGGCGGGGAATGATGACCTGCCTCTCGCCACTGCCTCTGCGTTTCGCGCCAGTCCGCGCCGAGAAGCGTATAGGCGTCCTGCACCAGCTTCGGCAGTGCCTCGTGCGGTTCGGCCTTCGCCCTGTTCAGATCCTCGGAGACCGAAGGATCACGGTAGATGTGATAGAGCTTCGACCGCAACGTCCTCGCGTCGGGCAAGGCATCGTCCCGCACCACGACGCGCGGCGTTTTTACCAGCCCGGCCTCGATCGCGTCGTTCAGCCCGAAATCTGAGATGATCCAGTCGAACAATGCCGTGTCCGTGCTCTTCTTGCCGGTCGGCGCAAACGGCGTCGCTGAAAGGTCGAAGCAGCGCTGGATGCGACGCGTCTTGTGGATGCGGTCCAGCCCCTCGATCCAGCGGGTGGCCTCGTCGAGATCGATCCCCTGCTCAGCGGCCACCTTCTTGCTGATCTTCACCTCGGGCGGTTTCCGATAGGCGTGGTGGGCCTCGTCATTGATGACGATGATATCTTTGTGTGCCGCCAGCTTGCCCAGCACGCGTCGAGTGAAAGCCTCGTCCGACTCCCGGCCCTTCTTCACGACCGAGCGTTCCTGCTCTTTAAGCGGCATCAGCGTGTGCCAGTTCTCGATCAGCACCTCGGCCTGGTTCAGCTTTTGCCGCAGCGCCTCGGATGGACAGAGGTTGAACTCGTCGTAATAGGAGCCCTCACTGGGCAGCAGGACCTGCAGTCGTTCCTTCACAGTCAGACCGGGCGCCACAATGAACACTGCGCGGCTGAAATCCTTGTTCCGCTTCGGGTAGGTCAGCGCGTTCAGGACCTGCCAGGTGATGATCATCGCCATTACCGTGGTCTTGCCCGCGCCCGTGGCCATCTTGTTGCAAAGACGCTCCCAGGTGCCGCCGTCGCCGGGGATCGCGATGCCCTGCTTGAATGCCTCCGCCCCCTCGACCCACCAGATCAAGGTTTCGATTGCCTCCAGCTGGCAGAAATAGAACGGGTGCTGTCGCGCGTCTCGATCGTGCCAGTGTTCCAGGAGCTTCCTGGTCACGATGGTCACGCCGGGCCAGCCCGCCTCGCGCCAGGCGTCGACCCGGGCGCGGATGGTATTGACCAGGTCCAGCACCTCTGTCCGCTTCGTGTTGTTGCGGGCGTCGAAGACCTCGTAGCTCGCCGGGCGGCGCTCGGGCTTGATTTCGAGCTTGCCACCCTTGCCCTCGATCCAATGCTGAGCCGGGCAAACGAATGGCGTGTTGATGATGAGCGACATGGGTTCAGCCCTCGAGCGGCATGATCTTGAGGGACTCGATCCCGCGATCATCGACGATCTTCACCGCGATCCGCCGGTTGTCTCCCGCCGCAAAGGGCAGCGAAACGGTGCCATGGAACTGCTCGAGCAGATCCTCGTCTAGTTCGGATCGGACGGTCGCCTTCAGCCGGTTCCAGCCGCCCTTGGCGTCCGCCATCGGAAAGAACACCTGATGGGGCATCAGGGAGCGCTGGTCGTAATCCGTGTCCAGCGACCACATGGCGATCTGCTTCTTGCCGCCCGACACCAGATCGCCCGCCTTTGGATCGAAGTAATCGAAGCCGTTGACCTCGACCTCCCACATCCCGTCCTTGCGTTTGCGCAGCTCCACATCGGGCTGACCCATCAGCCAGAAGGACTGGTTCGAGGATCGCGCCTTCTTCAGATCCTCGGTCAGAAGGTCGGTGTTCATCTGCGCCTTGAGCAGTGTGACGCCGGGCCAGTTGACCTCGTCGATGTCCTTGGCGGCCTCGGGGTCGAAGGTGAAGGCGCAGAACAGGATGAACTTCGGCGCGGGACGCAGGGTTTCGGCCTCGGTCAGGGCCAGTTCCACCTGACGCTGTTCGAGGGCTGCGTGCTCGGGGCCAAAGCTGACGACGACCCGCTCTCCGGTATCGGCCAGCGATCCGCTGGCATGGAGGTGGCGCAGTCCCGGCAGCGTTTCGAACTCGGCAAAGCGCAGCATCGCGCCGCCCTTGGCCCGGACACCGGTTTTCAGAAGCTCGTCGCGCCAGAGCGACTGGCGCGAGGTCTCGCCCGTGCGGGCAATGCTGTCGTCCGCCTCAACAGGCGGCAGGCTGTCATCGAGCGACAGGACAGTCGGCGCCGGCACGGCTTCGACCGAGAATGGCCCGGTGATGCGCAGGCGGTTTCGGTCGATGCGCGGCTTGTCGTAGAGCGTCTCCTGATCGGCATGGTCGGCGATGGACTGGTCCATGCGGCGCTGCATCGCCTGCCGGGCAGCGTGGAAGGCGTCAAAAGGCGCGCGGGCGGCTTCCGGCCAATCCTCGGGCCAGTCGAAGGGCACCTCCCATTCGTGCAGGGTGTCGCCCTTGGCGAAGTCCACCGGCTTGCCTTTGCGCACGCCCTGCGCGGGCCTGAAGGGCTTCGGCGGGGCGGCGACAAGGGCGGCGTTCATGTCGGCCAGCGCCGCCGTGATCTTCGGGTGATCCTCGGCGTGAATCGTGTCGATGTCGGGGTTGTTGGCGATGCTTTTCAGCGTGATGTGCGGCACGGTTTCATATTCGAAGCCGCCCTTCAGTCCCTCATGCGGGTAGCGCAGGGCGTAGTAGTCGAAGCTGGCGGTCATCAACCGCTGTTTGGCCAGCGTGATCGCCACGCGGGACGTGTCACAGGTGATCCAGCGCCGCCCCCATTTTTCTGCGACAAAGGCGGTGGTGCCAGAGCCGCAGGTGGGGTCAAGTACGAGGTCGCCGGGATCCGTTGTCATCAAGACGCAGCGTTCGACAATCTTTACGCCGGTTTGAACAACATAGACCTTGGCGTCTGTAAAACTCCCAGTGCCGGTATCAGTCCAGATATTGGAGCGGGGCGCAGCCTTATAATCGTCAAAGAAACGAACATATCCTATGGATGAAGCGCGCTCTTCAATCCTCCCAGCTTTCTCAACACGGCGCATGTTTTCTATCGGCGTGGTCCATTGACGCACGCCCGATTTGTATTTCTTTCCCCGGAATTCATAGTCATAGATTGTTGTGCTTGCATTGGTCTGCGACGTCAGAGGCTTCACAGCAAAGAGATTTTCGGAACCTTGTCCTAATTGGTATTTTTTCCTGTGGTCCGTGTATCCGCCTGGCAAGCGAATATGCTTGTATTCATAGACGAAGTCCTCAATAGCCTTCTCGGCAAGAGAGGGTCGGTATTTGACCGCGGATACATCTTTGGCGAACCACAAAACATGGTCCGCGACTTGATCCAAATTTCGCATACTTGCGCCCGAAGTTTTCTCGACGACAATTGATGCAACGCAGTTTGCCTCGCCGAACACTTCCTCCATGATTGAGCGCACACGATGAACATTCTCGTCACCGATCTGCACGAACACCGACCCGCTCTCGGTCAGCAAATCCCGCGCCAGCACAAGTCGGTCGCGCAGATAGGTCAGGTAGGAATGGATGCCGAGTTCCCAGGTGTCGCGGAACGCCTTGATCATCTCTGGTTCCTGCGTCAGGTCCGCGTCTGATCGGTCCTTCACGTCGCGCTTGTTCGTGAAGGGCTGAAAGTTCGACCCGTATTTGATGCCATAGGGCGGGTCGATGTAGATCATCTGCACCTTGCCGCCCATGCTTTCCTTGGTCAGCAGCGAATTCATCACCAGCAGGCTGTCACCCGACACCAGCCGGTTCGACCAGCCCTTTTCGTGGGAGTAGAAATCGAGCGCCTGGCGCAGCGGCAGGTTCTCGAACGGCGCCGCGAACAGGTCGGGTTGCCGCCACTGCGCGCCCGCATCCTTGCCCTTCAGCCGCTTGGCCGCATTGGCGAGGATTGTCGCCGGGTCCACCCGCTCATGCACGTGCAGGCTGACGGTATCGACGTCGAACGACGTCCGCTCGGCCTTGCCCGTCCAGTTGAGGTAGGGCTGCTGGAGCCGCTTGAGCTCGTGCAATGCGTCCTTCATTGCCTGCGGATCGTCGCTGGCCAGGGCGTCATCGATCAGCTTTTCCACGCCAGCGCGGGCAGAGTCGAAGTTCAGCACCGGGTCCAGGTGCGGGTCGTAGGCCCATGTGGTTTTCGCGCCGTCCGGGTCCGTCCCGGCATGGACCATCCCCACCTCGGGGTTGTTCACCCGCGTCTCGCCGTGACGATAGGACAACACCTGCACCGGTTCGCCGGACCTGCGTGAGGCTGCTGATCTTGTCGCGCTTCGGGGCTTGCCGCGGGGCTCCGTCGGCTCGTCCTCGTCCTGCATCTCCAGTGTCAGGTCGGTCACGTCGGCCCGATAAATTGATCCGCCGCGCCCGCGCCCCCGCCCGAGGACACCTTCATCCACCAGCGCGTCACGGGCGGCCGCGTAGTCCTCGTCGGAAAGGGCTGGCACATGCTCGCGCAACAGGGCCATCATCGCGCCATTGCCGATCGACGATCCGTCTTCGGGCATCAGGGAGAGGATCAGGTCGGTCAGGCTGTCGGACATGCGCGCGAATTCCAGTACTTGCAGAAAGGGCTTGTTTTCCATGACCCTATCGCGGGAATTGTCCGTTTGCACGCGCGATTCAGTCTTGCGCGCTGTCTGCAGTCCAGAGGGCCTGCTGTTCTTGCCAGTCGGGCGGGAACGAACCCATCAGGTCGGCGAGCGTGACATTCGCGGGCTGGCGACCGTCCATGATGGCATCGACGATTGCCGGGGACAGCAATGACAGCCGCATCAGCCGCGCCATGTAGGTGAAGGCGATGCCCTCCTTCTCGGCCAACTCCGAAATCGACGAGAACTCGCCCGACTCCAGCATCCGCTTCCACCGGAAGGCACGCGCCAGCGCCTTGACCAGCGTGTTGTCCGCCTTGCGGTCTGGCCGGACGCCATCGGGCAGGCGCATTTCCTTGCGCCCGCCGCGCTTCACGACGCGGAACGGCACGTGGAGCGTCACCGTCTCGGGGATCGGAGCCACGCGGGTCATGCGGCCGCCCCCATGTCTCCAGCCAACATCTCTCGCGCGAGGGCACCGAGCCCGTCCACACGGAGCCGGACGTTGAGCCCGTCAGTGCCGATATCGACGCGCTCGACCAGCAGCGTGACGATGCGCGCCTGCTCTGCGGGGAAGAATTCGTCCCACAGCGGGTCGAGCTGCTGCAGGGCCGCGCGGGCGTCGGCCTCGGAGATGTCGTCGGCGTGGGCCCGCGCCGCCTTCCACGTCCCTGCAACGATCTCAGGCTGGCGGAACACGGCGCGGAGCTGGTCGATCACGGCGGCCTCGATCTCGCCCGCGGGGACGCGGCCGACCGGGCACGACCCGGCACCGTGCTTCAGCACAGTCTGACTGACATAGTAGCGGTATAGCTTGTCGCCCTTCCGGGTGTGCGTCGGCGAGAAGGCCGCGCCGTCCGGCCCGAACAGCAGCCCCTTCAGCAGCGCGGGCGTGTCGGCGCGGGTGCGCGCGGCGCGCTTGCGCGGGCTTTCCTGCAGGATGGCGTGGACCTTGCCCCACGTGTCGCCGTCGATGATGGCGTCGTGCTCGCCGGGATAGCTGTCGTCCTTGTGGACCGCCTCGCCGATGTAGGCGCGGTTGCTGAGCATCCGATAGATGTATTTCTTGTCGATCCGGTTGCCGCGGGGCGTCCGAAGTCCCCGCATGCCGACCTCCCGCGCCAGTTCCGTGCAGGAGCCGATCTCGAGGAAGCGGGCGAAGATCCAGCGCACATGCGCTGCGGCTTCCTCGTCCACCACCAGCTTGCGGTTCTCGACACGGTAGCCGTAGGGCGGCACACCGCCCATCCACATGCCCTTCTTGCGGCTGGCGGCGACCTTGTCGCGGATCCTCTCGGCCGTGACCTCGCGCTCGAACTGAGCGAAGGACAGCAGGATGTTCAGGGTCAACCGCCCCATCGACGTGGTCGTGTTGAAGGACTGCGTGACCGAGACGAAGGTCACGCCGTTCCGGTCGAATACCTCGACCAGCTTGGCGAAGTCGGCGAGAGAGCGGCTGAGCCGGTCGATCTTGTAGACGACGACCACATCGACCAGCCCATCCTCGATGTCCTCCAGCAGCCGCTGCAGGCCGGGGCG
>NZOF01000094.1 GCA_002695185.1 Erythrobacter sp. | reverse complement strand
TCGATACTGCTATAGACGGATACGGTGCAGTCCGCCGGGCGTCAGATCCCATGGAGGTCGGCTTGATTTCGCATGCGGACCAGATTGCCCTGGGGCGCATGCTGTCGGATTACGAGAAGATGGATCATCTCGAAGCGGATGAATTCCTGACGCGAGCTTTGGTCGACCGTGACATCATGGAGCAGGCGGAGATGGATATTCTGCGCGGCATCGGGCGAGACGGCATCGAGGCGGAGGCCGAAGGGCGCTACGACCTGCTGAGCGAAATCGACACGATGAGGATCTCCAGTGCGTTTGCCTATAATAGCCGGGTTTCGCCGATCGACCAGATTAGGGCGCAGGGCTATATCGTGGTCGGCGAAGAGGGCCGCGATATTGGGCTGTCTGCAGATCTGAACCTGATGGCCGCACATGAGGCACAAATGGCCGTCGGGTATTGAATGCGGTGCGACGCGAGATTGTCGCACCGCATTGCGGATAATATTGATTATCAGCGCCAGAGCGCGTGGCTACGTTCGCGCGTTCGGACCATTCCAGGCTCCGCTGTGTCTGCGATCAGATTGCAGAAGCGCACCGGTACGGGGCTCTCGTCATAGCCGGGGTGGATGTTCCCTAACTCGTCTGTGATCCAGCAATCGACGATATGCATGCCATCGCATTCGATGAGGCCGTAGGTCTCTGCATAGGCATATCCCTTGCCAAATTCGTCGTCATAGTGGGCAGGATCTGCAAGGCGGTACCGGGTAGCGGTCTTGAAGCCCATGTCAGTCTTCCTTTGGCATTGTGTGGTTCGAGGCGCGCAGGGTGCCCTGGAGCAGGCGATCGCGTCTCGTCTGGAGATTGGCGATTTCGGATTCGAAATGGGTTCTGATTTCGTCCTCCAGGGACTGGAAGACGGCCAGCGCCAGGAATGGATATTCTCGCAGAGCGGAAAGAAGGCTGTCTTTGCCGGGATTTCCTCGCTGCTGCGTTCGGGTCAGCGGAGCGATCGCCTGCCGGAAGATGGCAGGAAGCGTCTCGAACGTTTCGACGGCGATCGTTGTTGCCTGAACCTTGCTGAGCCGGTCCTCGATCTGCGAGGCTTCTGCGTGATGCTGTTTGGCGAGCGCATGGAAGGCGACGTCCCATCGCCCCGCTTTCATCAGATCTTTGGAAGAGACCACAAAGGCGTTGATAGCGGGGGCTCTCACCACATGTCTCCGCCGGCAGCCGCATAATTCGCGGGATTGGCGATCCAGCTGCGATATTCCTGCTGCAAGGCTTCATCGTCAAATTTGAAGCCGATACCGCTTACATATTTGTAGCGGTTGTCGAAGTCCTTGAAGAATTTTGCGAAGAGTGCGGGCTTTTCTGCGGCCTCGATTTTGATCTGATCGGTGCTGAGCACCTTGAAGCTGTCACGGTCGCGGGTGACCTTGGTGATGCTCGCCGTCACGCTCATTTTCCACCTCCGTTTTCAATGGGCTTCCTGATGGCAAGAACGAGGGTATTCACGTTGGTGCCTGCATGAGCGAAACTCTTGGGCGGCAGGTCGCGGAAGGCATCGAACCAGATGGCTTTCCAGACGTTCTGCGCGAGGCGGCGCAGCTCCTTGGATTTGGCATCTTCCCGATAGTCGACGCCTGCAGCCATGATTGCGATGAGCTTCCCGCCGGGCTTCACGAATTTCATCGCATGAAGGACGTGGTCGACGTCCCGGCCCTTATCGAAGGGCGGGTTCATGACCACCCGGTCGAACTGCCCGATGATTTCTGGTTTCTGGGCGAGAAAGTCATCCTGGATTACGCGGCCAAGGCCTAGGGCGCGCAGACCGAAGCACAAGTCGGCCTGGTATTCGACCGCGGTGATGTTCCGGCTGTCGGCGCCAGCTTCTGTCATGGCCTCGATAAGCGCACCGGTGCCGGCCGATGGCTCGAGGATAGTGAGATCCTTGCCGATGGCGGTCATCTCTCCGATCTCGAGCACGCGGGCCGCGACTTCAGGACTCGTGGGGAAGAAGCCGAAGTTCTTGGCATGGCCTTCGGCAGGGCGAAGAGCGAAGCTCTTCTGGGCATCAGGCTGAGCGCTATCGGCGCCCTCGCCTAGCGTTGCTCCGTAATATTGGGCGAGAAGCTTGTTGACCTGCTCAACGAGGTCCTTCCGTTTGAACCAGATATGCAGGTTCCCGTTCTTGAAGGCCTTTGCCTTGAAATAATCGTCTTCGACCTCGTAGGAGCGTGGCTCCATGCCGGAGCCGCGGCGCTCATCGTCGATCAATCCGACAATACCGGCATACCGTTCGGGCAACTGCTTCCCGTCCAGGATGACGAACGTTCGCTCAACGTCTCGCAGTGTGTCCTCGTGGCGGGCATAGTGGTTCCACATTCCATAGCTGTTGAATGCGCCGGACAATGCGATCCGCGAACCCAGCTTGAACCCATCGTGCGACCTAAAACGACGGTCGAGCTTGGAAAAGCTGTTGGCGATACCGCGCATGAAGATGTCGTCCGCATCGGCGATCAGCGTGGAGAGCGTCGAATAGCAGTTCTGTGCGGTTGCTTCCGGAGGCTCCTTTTCGAGCTGTTCGCGAAATTCCTCCCGGGCCTGCTTGTCCATGAGCTTTTCGAGCTCGGTGGCTTCCAGAAGGTGATTCCAGATGGCGCGGTCGAGTGTGTGACGCACACCGGTGAGGAACTTTTCGCGGCGCGCAGGGGTGGCGCCGCGACCGGTGGGAATGAGGAGGCGCTCGAGATTATCCCTGAAATAGGTTGCATTCGGAAGGGTGCCGGAGAGCGCAGCGGAGTCAGCGACCTCTCCCGCCTCTTGGAGGAGGTCGAAGGCCTCTTCGAAGAGCTCGAGTGCGCGGCGGCGGTTTCCATCGATCTGTTCGATGCTCGCACGCTGGACAGGCAGAGTGCTGGGTTCGTCAGGTACGAACTCTTCCGGCTTGAATGCGGTGGCCATTTGATACTCCATGGATAGGGCGCGCGGCTGGGTGCCGCAGATTCGAGGCGTGTCTGAGGGGACCGATTTGATCGGGTTCTGTCAGGCGAAGTTGGAACGCGGGTCGTCGAGAAAATTTGTGAAGTCGTGGAGCCTTGCGATTTCTCGCCGGGCTGACGCGATGGCGTTCCAATCGCCATTCGTAAGTTCGCCGTAGCGACGTTTTCGAAAGCTCTCCGGATAGGCGGCTTCGATTTGTCGGCGGGAATGGGCCGCTTGCTTTGCGTTGGCGATGCGAGCGGCGAGATTGGTGCCAAGAATGCCGGGCCGGACATCTGCGAGCCAGCGAGATGGCTGAAACGAGAAGCCGTAGCGGGCTTCCATTTCTACGAGGGCCAGATAGGTTTCGGCGTTCTGCGACTGCATCGAGGCGACAGACAGATCGCCAATGCTCGCCAGAACGCAAAAGTTGCACGAAAGCCGCGTGGCTCCCAGACCGTACGCCTCATGCAAAGGGATGGCCTGGCGCCTATGGATCGCGAAGACTTCGTCGGCCGACCAGCTTGCGACTGGGTTCCAGATCATGCAGTCTTGGCGACCATACCGGGCCATGCCGCTGTCTGATGCTTCGAAGGGCGTCAAAGACCGGCCGCGGCTTTCCTCTCGCCTGATCCCCATGACGGTAATCACAGGAGCATCAAAGGTTCGCTTCGCTTTGCTCATCACGTGGATCTTCATCTCGGAGGTGCAGTAGCGGAGCGAAGCACTTGACCATGGCCCAATGAGGTTGACTGTTTCCCCCCTCGCCCAGCGATCGCGACCGAGTTCACCGCGGCGATCCCATCGTGATACCATGTCGTGCGTGCGATGACGGACAACGCTGGCAGGCAGTCCAAAATGGGCGGCGAGTTTCATGACATGTTGATGGGTCGATCGCCATTCAGAGCGCCCTAGGTCCGCATGCATGATCATGCGCTTTTCGCGTGGGTGTCCCAGCGCATCGAGGATGGGCGTGGTTGCCGCGATTGCAGCAGAAGAATCCTTGCCGCCGGAGACTGAGTAAACGACCCACGGCTGAGAAGGGATCATTTCTGCGATTTTTGGAGCTGCATCCAGGCTCGAGCTTAACGGTTGAGCCAGATGTGAGTGGCTGCAGGTCACAGGATATTGTCGAGCGAAACTTCCTCATCTGCGCCGCGCTGGACCTCGATGGCCCACCCTTTGGCCAGGAGATCGCCGAAAGTCTCGAGAATAGCCTCGTTGAAGCGGGGTGCGTTATCAGTGATGAAGTTGTCAGGCGGCGAAATGGCGAATGAGACCGCTGTTCCTCGTTCGGTTACGAGTGTGGCATTCATGAAGGACGACTCCTGCTCGTCGCCGCAGACGCCGTGCCGGACGGTCAACTTGCCGAGTTCGAGGTCGGTGCTCGCGCCATGCCTTTCGAGGATTTCCGTTAGCTTGAGAGGATCCTTTACCCATAAGGAATACTCCTCCACCGTGAAGCCGAGGCTCTCTTCTAAAGTGGGAGATGCATCACGGGTCTGCTGCCTTGCAGCTTCGTATTCGGCTGCACTCATGGGCGCCATGAGACCGGCGGAGGAGTGCCATTCGTCGATCCAGTCATCGATCTGGTCTGGATGCAGATGGCCGGCAGTGACGAGTTCAACGAAGGTTTTCACGTCAGATCCTTTCTTGGATTAGGCAGCGAGGAGCTGCTCCTGGAATAGAGGTGCAGGATCGGTCAGGCTCGTCCCCGCTGGCAGCTGGGCGGTGAGGTCAGCGATCCATTCTTCGAGGAAGCGAGGGCCAATGACCTGGTCATGGTCCATCTGCCCTTCTTCGATGAGATCGAGAATTTGACGGCGAGCGATGCTCTCAAGGGCGTCGAGTACCGTTCCAATCTTTTCCCCTTCGCCAAGTGCTATCTCGTGCTGGACAGGGAATATGCGGGGCGTTTCCAAACGCGCTTTCTGCTTTTGGTACCAATCTCGCATAACGCCGGCCGTGAAGGCGTTGCTTTTCGAAAAATTGGGGTCTGTCTTTCGATTTTCATTGGCGATGAAGCGAGCGCGCATTCCATATGCCTGGCTATCAATGCTCGCTATGCGGTCGCCATAATGGCTAGCCGCCTCGGCGCCGTCGCTTTTGAGGCCGAAGAGATGGAGACGAACGTCTGCTGGCAAGACCCTGTGCAGTTCCCCGATGATGGCATTTGAACCTTCGGGCCCGTTCGTAGGCCGGCGGCACATGGATCCGACGCCAATGGTCTCCCCTTCTCTTACGAGACCCGAGATCGCTTCGAAGCATTTGATGTAATCGGTCGCCGTTTCGCCTTGGATAACGGGCATGAGACGGTCGCGGTTGCCGGCCTCGATGGCGAGGCGATGGCAGCGCCAGTTGAGATTTATCGTTCTTGAGATCCGGTCTTCTACGCCGACGCGGTCGTGCGAAACCTCACGTTCGACAGCGAGATCCATCGCTGAGAAGCGCTCGATGGCGCGATGCGTGCAAAGATCGAAGATGTAGCTTTCAGGCGTCCAGTCGTAGCCAGAGCGAAGGACCATCGCAACATATCCGGCACTATCGACATTGATACGGACGCCAAGATTGGCGACCCGGTCAAGTGCGCGCGTATTCCAGCGTTCGAACGTGCGGTAGCCCTTGTCCTTGCGCCAGCTAGCCAGTGCGCTGGCGCTGATCATTACCGGGGCATCAAGATCGATCGCTGCATCGAGAAGAGGGCCGCGCGAAAGCGCTGGCAGACCTACTATGATCTCCATGGGCTTTGCCGTTTTCATGAGTGATTTCCGCTAGGAACTTTTAGAGCGGGAAAAGATTTGGATAAGGTGTCAGGATGGCAAAGCCACTGATGCATTTAATTAGACGGTAGGCTTTGGCGCCGAACCTCCCCCCCGTCCGTTTGCCAAAGCCTGCCGTCGTTTATCAGGTCTTAGCTCACCGAGGATTCGAGGATCGTCGTTCCTTCCGGTGAGTCTCCCGGATCGAACAACTCAATTAGACAAGCGGAAATGTTGATATCATTTTCCGGTCCAAAGGCTTCGTCAATCTCAGACGCATGAGCGTTTGGATTATCGGTCCGATAGTTTCCAATTGCCGCATTTCGTAGATCAATGGCGTTGGTCACCTGGATCGCGATATTGACGATGTAGCAATCGGTCATTTGCGAATTTCCCTTGCATCGGTTGGCGCGCATACCCGCGGCCATGCCAATTTTCCTTCCTTTTCGAAGGCTCCGCTTTATCTAATCATAGTAGGATTAGGAGGGTAAATGTATGGTACCGGTGATGGCTTCTTCGCTTATCTGAGTTGCGATGTGGGGCCGTATAGCTGGAGAACGACAGCATGGACTGGCTGGTCGTCGACCTGTTCAGGCAGTGCGCGCAGAGAACGCAGTGTTGCTTGCATCAACGGGAAAGGCGATGCCGTCGTAGATGCTGTTTGTAATGCGGGGCTTGGCGAAACTGGTGCCAAACCTGCGTCTAGTGAGACCGCGGCAGTTTACAGCGGGTGCTAAAGGCACCCGCTGAGACGCCTATAGGTGAGGCTATTTGCTCCGGCCGCAGACCTTCATTAGCTTGAAGGCTTGCTCAGTGTCCGGGATCGTCAGCCGGGCTATGGGGACTAGGCCTGGACCAAAAATTGACAGCTTCTTAGTACTGCCTAGAAATTCGATTAGGTCTGGAGGACTTGAAAAAGCAATTCCCTTGTCGTTGCCATTGCTCACGACCTTGGCGGGGAAGCCTCGACGCTGGACTGGATCTGCCTCTGATCCGATCACAATTGTAAGCTGCTCTCCGATGATCATATCAACAAGATTCGGGCTAAAGTAGTTTACATAAACAATTTCTTCCGAGGCCTTGTAGGCGATCCGGAACATGCCTCCATCGGGATAATCGGCGTAAACTGCGCAGGAGTTGGCTTCGTCGTACAAATACCAAAGCTCATCGGTCCATATCGGCTCTTTCGCATCAGCCGTTATCGGTTCAACGGCGAGTATGGCCAGGCTAAGCAGCGTCGCGGTAACCTGCAGGCGGGATTTCAATTTGATCATTTCTGATAGATCTCGTCGATGTCACAGCTGTCGTTCTCATCGAGAAAATAGATGGTATTGTCGTACAGCACGACCGGTTCGGAATATGCATAGACATAGCAGTAGCGGGTTCGGACCAGATATTCCTTTCCGTAATTCTGCACGACGTAGCTATTGGTATCTTCGCGCTGCGCTATGAGGATTTCGGCCCCGATCGCGCGGGCAAAGTCTTCGAAGGCCTGTGCGTGGACAGGAGCGGTGTTCAGGGCCAGCGCGAGGCTGGCAATGATCATTCTTTTCATGAAGTCCCCCTTTATTCATCCCTTTGGAGCGGGCTCAAAATGATTGGTGCCCAGCGGTCTAGATCTCGTCGGCTATTGCCGTCTCTTTGGAATAATTTCGGCCATTCCAAAGAGCCTTATAGCGCAGATACCAGGCCAGCATGATGATGATGCCGGCGGGAATATAGGTTAGCCAGGCAAACCACTGGAATCCTTCGCCGTCCCTATTTCCGAGCCCTGCGACGAGTGCGATCAGGGTGAGCGCGGCAAGTCCTGTTTTCCAGGTGCGCGAAATCGGAGGCTCCTCTTTGAAGAGGAGGAGCCCAGCTATCAAGCTGGCGATCATGAAGGCGAAGGCCGTTCCTATGAGAGTTCCGAGGTAATATGCCATAATTGGTCCCTGCCGATTTTGGCCGATCTAGATTGAAGTCGTTGCGAATGGGTTTAGCCGACGAGTTCGTGCCATCCCTTTTCATCCAGGATCTGGATCGTGCCGATGTCCTGCGCCTTTTGTAGCTTGGATCCGGCGCCAGGTCCGGCAACGAGGATGTCCGTCTTCTTTGATATCGATCCCGAAACCTTGGCCCCGAGTTTCTCGGCTTGCTCCTTGGCGCCTTCGCGGGACATTGTCTCGAGGCTGCCGGTGAAGACCACGGTCTTGCCGGTAACGGGAGAAGTAGTGACTTCGACCTTTTGAAGCGCAGTGAGGTGGAGCTGATCGAAAAGTTCCGTGGCACGAAGCCGGTTATCGACGTCCGAAAAGAAGTCGAGCAAATTGCGGAGCACCACGGGTCCGATGTCGGGAATGGCGACGGCTTCGGCGACAGACTTCATTGCTGCTGCATCCGCGGCTTTGGAATCCGCGCCCTTCCCCAACGCCTGATCATAGGCAGCAGAGCGAACGATCTGCATGTTTTCGATCATGTCTAGAACAGCTTCGATTTCCCCCCAGGCTCGAGCGACAGCCTTGGTAGCGGATCTGCCAAAATGCCGAATCCCGAGTGAGTAGAGCGCGCGGTCTACAGTGGTGTGGCGTGCAGCCTCGATTGATTTGAGGAGCTTGTCAGCGCTGGCCTGTCCCCATCCCTCCCGGGCGATCAGGCTGGGCCGGTAATTGATTATCCTGAAGATGTCGGCTGGGGCATGAAGCATGTTCTCTGCCAGAAATTCGGCAATGATCTTCTCGCCGAGACCATCGATATCGAGGGCGTCTCTTCCTGCAATATGTACGAGGCGTTCGAGCATTTGTGCCGGACAATGGAGTGAGCCTTCGCAATAGGCGTCAGCCTCGCCGTCGGCGCGCAGGACGGCGCTTCCGCACGAGGGGCACGCGGTCGGGAAAGCGAATGAAGCGCGATCGCCATGCCCGGCGTTTTTATCTGCAAGGCCGACGATCTGAGGAATGACGTCGCCGGCACGCTGAAGGATGATGAGGTCGCCTTCGCGCAAATCGAGAGTGGCGATGTGGTCTTCATTGTGAAGAGTGGCGTTTGAGACGACGACGCCACCGACAGTGATGGGCTCGAGGCGTGCGACAGGTGTGATACGACCCGTCCGGCCGACCTGTATGTCGATGGCGTTCAGACGTGTGATGCAGCGCTCCGCAGGGAATTTCTGTGCGATGCCCCAGCGCGGCGTACGAGAAACTTGCCCGAGGGCGTCGCGATCGGCGAGGCTGTCGAATTTGATAACCATGCCGTCGATGTCGTATGGCAGGTCACTTCGTTTTGACTCCCAGGCCTTGCAATAGCCAATGGCCCCATCGATGGTATCAAACCGTTGTGCGTTTGTATTCGTTGAAAATCCATGACCGGCCAACCATTGTAATCTACCATAATGGCTATCTAATTCAGGCTGAACGGCCAAAACACCTGTTTCATCTTCAAAACGCAGGGAATACAGAAAGACCTGTAGCGGTCGCTCCGCCACCTGGC
>NZOF01000093.1 GCA_002695185.1 Erythrobacter sp. | reverse complement strand
CACCTACGAAACCGCCTACGCGGCGACCACGTCCGCTACCCTCGCGGAAGCGGCATAACCGAAACGACACCGTGTCCACGATCGAGGGTCAAGGCCCGGGAGACACCTAGCGGGAACGAGCATGCAGCGAATGGGGCTGCGGGTGTAGGGCTTCGCTCGCTATCCGCGAGCGTACTCATGCAACGTCCAACCGAATTGCGAAGCCGCAAGCGCATACCCATAGCGGATACGATTCCAGTTTCTGGCGACAGGGTACTTTCCTCGCAGGATATCGACGAACGAATTGAGGCAGCCAACGGCTAGCGAGGCGACGCCCCTCGCCACCAGGTAGCTGCGCCCGTGCGAAGCGCGAAGCACTCGCCCGTTTACGACCCCCATTCTCAGAGCGCGCCTCGCAAGCCAAGCGCGAGTCAACCGCGAGGGGGGGACCTTCTCATAGACCACGGCTTCTGCACAGTACTCCGCGACAGCACCGCCGCGAACCAGTCGAGCAAAGAAGTCGGTGTCGGATCCTCCGGTTCGCGAGAAATTGGGATCGAAACGGGGAGAGCCCGCACGCTCCCACTCGCGGCGTTTCAGCAAAGTATTGTTCGATGGCGCCGTCCAGTCCCGCGAGCCAGTCGCACGCACCGTGCGCTGGTGGAAGCCGCCACGAACAATCCAGCTGGGAGCATCGGTTGGGAGGATGGACAGAACCGGACCGGTGACAATCCCTGAGTCAGAACGCATTGCGTAGGAGAGAATTTGCTCCAGCCAGTCATCCGCAGCGTACTCATCGTCGTCGACAAAGATCAAAGCGTCCCAATTTCCCGATCGGAACTCTTCCAATGCGCGGTTGCGCACCGACGCGATGCCTGGCAACGGCTCGACGACATAGGAGACACTGAAGAGCCGCGTGAATCTGTCTACCGTTGCCCTGCCGGTGCCTTCCGCATCGTTGTCTATGACAAGCAACGCAGCGTTTGCTTTCGGTAGCTGTGGGCACACCGACTGGAGGAACTCCTCCAGCTCAACAGGCCGACGATAGGTCGGCACAGAAACTAGCACCCGCATGGTTGGATCCTTCACCTGCATCTCGCCCGCCTTCGACTCAACTTTGCGATTCCCTGACCCCTTGTACCGACAACCTTCACGGCGTCCTCAAGGTCAGCGATCTGCATCGAGGCGTCAGCGCCAATCCGCACCGCAACTACGATCGCCCCATCGCTCGCCGCATGTCGCACTTCGTATGCTGCGTTGCGGACCAATGCACCGCCCAAGCCGGACTTCATGATCATGATGTCGCATGCCTGCTCAAGTTCACCGCGACACGATTCGGAACAGTACTCCAAGGACGGCCTGTAGATGAGGTCTGCACCGTGTGGGGCTGAACCGAGCACATCGAATCGGTGGATCATCCAACCGTCGACGCACGCGGAGGAAATCTGCAATCGCGGGGCGGTACAACGCTCCCATGCCGAGCCCAAGCCTAGGCGCCACCACAGGCGACCGAAACGGCCAGAAGTTCCCCTGGACTGATCTGCTGGCCCAACGCTTCTCATCAGCCAAATCGAATTGAGAACGGACCCCAACCGCCACCGACGCAGGACGCGGGCACGAACGTACCCCAGGCCACCAGACTCAAGGAACACGTTCCCTGGCGACGACCAGTGCTCTCCAGGCCAGGAGGTCGAACCATACTCAAGACGCGTGTACATCGGGTCGTCCCGGACACGTTTCATCTCCGCTGTCCGGTCGTAGGACCCATGGTTCACCATGAGCGTGTTGCCCCTTGGGCCTCGTGCAACAACCAAGCCTGGCGCAGCCAAAACTATGTCATTCGCCCGGCTATCGCCCGGTTCGGATCGGTCCGACCAGTAGGCGCTATCTCGGTCTGCCAACAGCGAAACGAAACTCTTCGCGAACCAATAGGAGGCAAAGGGACCCGAATACCTTTGAACCATCCCATTGTCGGTTCCGCGCCAGCCCAACTGCACAAGCCCTGCGGCGTCAGATACTCCACCGCGCATGAAGTAGCCCAAGCTACGCGTCGCCCCCTCACGCCAGCGGGGGGCACCGAGTCCAGGAACCAGTGCCGCAACGCTCATTGGCGCCATTACGCCAAAGCGATAGGTCAATGATCTCCCAAACCTGACTGGCGCACCCTCAGCGTCCGTCAAGTGTTCCAGGTCATCCAAATAGCAAGCCAGTCGATGACGGTCGTGATCACGAACTCCATCGCCACGTAGATATCCGATCATCTGAGGGTAGAAGTGAAACGCAAACGAATTGTAGTAATCGAATGTGCTTCGGCCACCGTCCGAGTACCAACCACGACCGACGTACCAGTCCTCGGTAGCATTGAGTCCTGATCTCCCGAGCCGCCGTATCTTCGCGTCCGCTTCCCCAACGGAATCAAGGAACTCGGCCGTCGAGAACCCGAACAGACGCCAGTTGTTCTTGGTAGACGCGGCCCGCGTCACGGCCTTACGCATCCACCGCACTACCGCTCGCTGCTGGGCGCTATTGAGAACCTTCCACAGCCTATGATCACCGATCCACAAGGCCAGGGCAAGGGAAGCTGCTTCTGGCACGGCGCTAGGGTGCTCGTATGGATCGAGGAGGCTCACGGACGCTTCTGGTCTCCGTGACGCGCCGTGGTCCAATGCTGTTTCGAGATCATAGCCAGCCGCATCCTCGATCGTCTTGCTTCCTGCAGCTGCGCAGATCGATGCAAGCAGAAGCGGACGACAGAAGGCCTCCAGCCGATCCGCTTCTCCACCATGAGAACTCTCGAAGCGCGAACCGCCCTCGCGGCCCACCGACCGCCAAGCAGAAATGGCTGGCCCAGCTAGTTCGGTAGCTACACCAAGCCAGCTGTCAAAGTTGGAATTGACTATCATCGTGACTTCCGATTCAGCGCGAGCCGAGCCACGCGGAGAACCGTTGCGTAGTCCGAGCGGATGGCAGGAGAGACCAGAACAAGGACGCCGACGACCACGATCGCGGATAGCAAACCCGTCGCCAGCGCCAATGCGGGGGGTTCAACGAGCCCGGCCACCAAGTAGGTCGCAACAATGATCGGCAAGGCGACCCCAATAGAGCGAGCGGCCGTCGCGAGAAAAGGTAGAAACGCGAGATTCAACCTGCCTGTCATCCACCACAGGCCAGCCAACCAGTACAAGAAGTACCCGACGGAGTGACCCACTGCGACCCCCTCAACACCGAAGGCGAGGCCAACCAACATGCAACCCGCGACCCCGGGTAGCGCCACTACATCGAATCGCAGCATTGTTCCGGTCCGACCACTGGACAGATATGCCCAATAGGTGATCTGCATAAGCGAGCGAAATATGCCTCCCACGGCAAGAATCTGGAGGAGTAGGCCAGCGAAGGCCCAGCGCTCCCCGTAAACCACCACTACTCCCACGCTGCCGAGTCCGGCAAGTAACGCGAACACAGGCACAGTGACGAAGGCTGCCACCTTTTGCGCAACGTGCAGATAGCTCTCGAACGCTCCCCCGCCGTTCCATAGACGCGCCAGCGTTGGAACGGCAACCCGTGTCAGCGGCGCGTTCATTTGGCCGATCGGGATCATCAGAAGTTGATAGGCACGGTCGTAAAACCCAAGTGTCGCTGCTCCGAAGACTCGACCAATTGCGATCGTATCGATGTTTCTGACCAAGTAGTTTAGACTTTGTTGCCCAGTGAGGGTTGCACCATACTTCACGAGTGCCCCCATCGGTGCTCGCCCGGGTAGCCCCGGTAGCCATCGACTGACAATGACCAGCAACACAAGCGCAGAAACCGCGGTGATGAACTGCTGCCAGAACAGTGCCCAGTATCCTGCACCCATGACCGCTAGGAGGACGGCGCCGACCGAACCAAGCAACTGGGCGAGAGTCTCAGCAATGTTGACGCGTGTGATTTTCAGGTCACGAACAAGATGAGCTTTGAACTGCACCGATGCGCCATTCAAGACGAAGACGATTGCGAGCGCCAAGGTCAGGCTATTGAGTCGTTCCTCGTCATAGAACGCCGCGAGTATCGGAGCACAGAGCACGAGCACGAGTGCGACAGCCAACCCGATCGCCGTGTTGAGCCAGAATAGATTCGACCGTTGCATGCGACTCAAAGACGATGCCTGCGCCGCCGCATTCATGAATCCGAAGTCGCGAAGGATCTCGGCGAATCCGACCACGGCCACGACCATCGCGACCAGTCCGAAGTCGGCAGGGGATAGAAGCCTCGCGATCACGATCATCGTACCGAAGCCGATAATCAGCCGGACAAACTGAAAGACTACTGTCGAGGCTCCGCCTCTCGCAGCGGCCTGGGCGAGAGAGCTCATTCTCGAAGAGATCCCGCTGCAGGCGGGAGGTCGGCGCTTTCCTGCCTAGGATAGAGAAGTGCCTCCCAGTTTGCCTCGAACGCCTCCGGAGAGTGAGCCCTCGCGTGGGTCTTCAGTGCGCACTGACTTAGGCGTTCAAGTGCAAGACGATCAAGGCCCGATAGCAGGGTGACGGCACCAGCGACGTCACCTATCTCAAGGAGATAACCGTTCTCCCCATCTCGAATAAGATCTCGAACACCGCCTACGTCATACGCGATCACTGGTACACCGGCGGCGAATGCTTCGATGACCACCAGCGGTTGCGCTTCGTACCGGTACGAACTGGGGAATACCATGATGTCGGCCCACGCGAACAACTCGGCCCTCTGATCGCTATTCACGGGACCTCGGTAGTCAACGGGCGCGCTGGTTTCACCCAAGGCTTTCGAAACCCTGTCCATGAACGATGGCGGGCCAGCGTGGCCAGCCATCATGAACGTCGCGGAGCCATGCGGTAGCCCTTCCGCGATCTCAATAAAGTCCGTTGCCCCCTTCTCCTCGAGAAGGTTCGAGAGGAATAGAACATGAATCTCATCTGGCTGCGCCTCTACACCTCGACTCGGGGCGCGCTGCTCGACGCTGACACGGTCAGGCTCCGCAACATTCGGAATCACGGCTAGCTTATCCGCCGGAACCCACCTCTCCAGGTCGTGCCCCAGCGTTTGCCCGAGCACAACCACGTCGTCGAAGCACTCGAGAGCTTGCCGGACGCGGCGTTCCCACCAGCGCCCGCGCTCGCTGAGCGACTCGAATCCAACCGTGTGGACGTAGGCGATTGCGCGATGATGGCGCAGATTCCGCCGCGCCGAGCGCAGCACTACCCAATCGATCAAGAACGATCCGGGGCGCGTCGTCACGAAGTAGATGACCGTGGCGTGGGAACGACGCGTAGCTGCCCTGAACCGCC
Source organism: Erythrobacter sp. (assembly GCA_002695185.1). The sequence goes on along the minus strand of NZOF01000093.1, from coordinate 3,517 downwards.
AGACCAGGCCGACGGCAGAGAGGAGCTTCCTCACACCGATTCTTCCGACCTCGGCGATGTCCCGACTGAATCGTCGGTCGACCAGGTGAACGTCGACGCCCCGAGCCTCGAGGTATCGCATAAGACGCGCTGTCACAAGGGTGGATCCGTGCACCGGCGGGGGCAGCTGGCTCACTACGATGCAATCAGGCACAGCCGTTGATCCCTTCGAGAGTTATGGAGACGATCGCAAACCTATCGGATTACAGTTCCTCCGCCGTCTCGACTGCATACTCGTTATCCCTTGGCAACCAGCCGGAAACACACGCCGCTAGCATTATGTAGGTCCGCGTTCGTTGAGTGCGGCAAAGACGACGAACCGATGGGGAAGAAGCTTTGGGTAGGCGCGCGCTAGTTACCGGCATCACAGGTCAAGACGGCTCCTACCTCGCGGAGTTGCTCCTCTCAAAGGGCTATGAGGTGCACGGCATCATCCGTCGAGCCTCGACGTTCAACACCCACCGGATCGATCACCTCTACACCGATCCCCACAACTCCGAGGCGAAGCTCTTCCTCCACTACGGCGATCTGAGCGACGGGGTCCGGCTCGTCACGCTGATGGCCGAGATCAACCCCGACGAGGTCTACAACCTCGCGGCACAGTCTCACGTGCGCGTCTCGTTCGACGAACCGGAGCACACCGCCGACACAACCGGGACAGGAACCATCCGCCTCCTGGAGGCGGTGCGCCTGTCGGGCATCGAGACCCGCTTCTACCAGGCGTCGACGTCCGAGCTCTACGGTGCGACCCCTCCCCCGCAGAACGAAGAGACGCCGTTCTACCCCCGCTCGCCCTACGCCGCCGCGAAGCTCTACAGCTACTGGATCACCAAGAACTACCGCGAGGCGTACGACATGTTCGCTGTGAACGGCATCCTGTTCAATCACGAGTCGCCCCGCCGTGGAGAGACCTTCGTGACTCGCAAGATCACGCGCGCGGTCGCGCGCATCAAGGCCGGCGTGCAGAAGGACATCTACCTCGGCAACCTCGAGTCGATCCGTGACTGGGGTTACGCCGCCGAGTACGTCGAGGGCATGTGGCGCATGCTGCAGGCGGACGAGCCCGAGGACTTCGTTCTGGCGACCGGCGTCGGCTACACGATCAAGGATTTCCTGGAGACCTCGTTCGGCCATGTGGAGCTCGATTGGCAGGAGTTCGTGAAGTTCGACGAGCGTTATCTTCGCCCCACCGAGGTCGACGCACTCATCGGCGACCCGACGAAGGCCAGCGAGAAGCTCGGCTGGGTTCCGACCATCGACGGCAAGGAGCTCGCGAAGCTCATGGTCGACGCCGACGTGAAGGCGTTGGAAGAAGGGCCGGAGTGGATCGACACCGTCAAGCTAGCGTCGTGGGGCACCGCGGAGGCGGTATCGGCGTGATGGTCACCGGGTTTCGATACGCCGGGGTTGGCGCCTACCCAACCGCCGGAGAGGGTGAGACACGGCTGTGACCAGTAGCGACGGCGTCGAGTACACACCCGCTGAGCTCGACCGCGACGCGACGTTCTACGTCGCCGGACACCGCGGGCTGGTGGGCTCCGCGATCGTTCGCAAGCTCAAGTCGTCGGGCTTCGAGAACATCGTCGGGAAGACGTCCGCTGAACTCGACCTGAAGGACCGCGACGCGGTCTTCGGCTACATGGCCGAGGCTAAACCGAAGTATGTCGTCCTCGCCGCGGCGAAGGTCGGCGGGATCATGGCCAACAGCACCTACCCCGTCGACTTCCTCAGCGACAACATGCGCATCCAGGTCAACGTGCTCGACGCCGCCCTCGCGAACGATGTCGAGCGGGTGCTGTTCCTTGGGTCGTCATGCATCTACCCGAAGTTCGCCGAACAGCCGATCCGGGAGGACTCGCTCCTCACGGGCCACCTCGAGCCCACCAATGACGCGTATGCGATCGCGAAGATCGCCGGCATCCTGCAGACGCAGGCGGTCCGTCGCCAGTACGGTCTGCCGTGGATCTCGGCGATGCCGACCAACCTCTACGGCCCGAACGACAACTTCTCGCCCAAGGGTTCTCATGTGCTGCCAGCCCTCATCCGTCGCTACGACGAAGCGGCCAAGTCGGGAGCAGCGTCGGTGACGAACTGGGGTACCGGAAGTCCGCGCCGCGAGTTCCTGCACGCTGACGACATGGCCGACGCGTGTCTGCACCTGATGGAGCACTACGACGGGCCCGACCAGGTCAACGTCGGCACCGGGTCCGATGTGACGATCAAGGAGATCGCGGAAACCATCGGCGAGGTGACCGGGTTCACCGGCGAGACCGAGTGGGACACCTCGAAGCCCGACGGCACCCCGCAGAAGCTCCTCGACGTCTCCAAGCTGGCGGACGCTGGCTGGACGTCGAAGATCTCGTTGCAGGAGGGCCTGGAGCGCACCGTCGCCTGGTATCGCGAGCACGTCGACACGCTGCGCGAGTAGGTGGTGTTCCGGCACATCGTGCTGTTTCGCATCCACGACCATGTCAGCGATGCGTACGTTGATGCCGTGATCGACACGCTGGAGAGCTTCGTGCTCTTCCCGGGGGTCGTGTCATGGAGGACTACGCGCTCGCTCGATGAGCGAAAGGGGCGTGTGGTCGTGGAAGACGCGACGTTCGAGTCACGCGAGGCGTTCGAGCGGTTCCGCACCGACCCTGCGCACGCGAGCGCCGCGAAGACGATGGCGGAGATCGCGGACTGGTGGGTGGGTGACTACGAGGAGTAGTCGCTGAGGAGCAGCTCGATCAGCTTCGCCGAACCCGGCCACATCGGTTCGGGGAGCGCGTCTGCGGGGACGAACGCGAAGTCGAGCGCTTCGTTCTGAGGTGACGGGTCGCCGTCGAGTTCGACGACAAAGCTGAGGCCGATTGCGTGCTTGCGCGGGTCGTCACCGTGGTCGATCTCGAGGTCGTGCTGGAGGTCGTGCGGGAACCACTGGTGCACGCGGGTCGGTTGAGGGTCGTCGGTGAGGACGAGGGTCGTGCCGAGTGTGTCAGCTGCGTGGCGCTGGAGCGCGTCCCGGATGGTTTCGCCACGCTGGATCCGGCCACCGAGGTGGCACCAGACCTTCCCGAACGGCGAGTTCCGCAGAATGACTCCCACCTCACGGTGACCATCGGCCGTGTTGCGGACGGGGACAAAGTCCACGCACGCGATCGGCATCGAACGCTCCATGAGTTCGTATGCGGCCTGCGATAGGTATGACACACAGGTATTTGTACACGTGTTCGTTGGCGCCTGGCACCGGGAATCCTGGCCGACGAGCAAGTAGCAGCGCACAGGTCGTCGTAGCAACTGAGACGAAACATAGGCCTGATAGACAGAATGTCCGTCTTCTTCTATGGGGGTTTCATGCGTCTTTCGGTGATCGGGTGCGGGTACCTGGGTGCGGTGCATGCCGCGGCGATGGCCTCGATCGGTCACGAGGTGGTCGGGATCGATGTCGACGAGCGGAAGATCGCGTCGCTGTCGAAGGGTGACGCGCCGTTCT
>NZOF01000092.1 GCA_002695185.1 Erythrobacter sp. | reverse complement strand
GTTTCGAGCATAGGGCTACATCGTGGTTGGACAGTGATGCTAAATCATATCCTTGGTAAAGTGGCCGCACACCAGCGGAAGCGAAAAGCGGCAACCGCTAACGGAACGCCGGACGGGGACGGAGGCGTGACGGACGCTGAAGCTGCTGTCTTGATGAGCCAGGCTGAAGCAGGGAGTGAAGGGCTTACTGTCACGGATAATTCCGTGATTTCGAAGGCCCCGGGTTCTGCTCAAGAGAGTGAGGGCGAAAGCCCTGACGTTGGGGCCGATGGCGAAGAACCCGACGGCTCTTCGCTGTATGCCAATATGGGGGTCGATACCGACAAGGCAGCCCTGAAGGGCCTTGATGTTCCTGCTAGCACGCCTGCCAAGCCCACGAGCGGAGTGAAGGATCTCATACCTCAGAAGTTCGGAGGCTCGAAGGCCAAGAAGGATCTGGCCAAGCCCGTTCGCAAACGTCTCCAGATGATGGCTGAGACGTATATGATGGATGTCGACGAGGCTGCTGACGAGGAAGCGGCAGTTTTGTCCTTCATTCGTCGCTTCAGAAATCACCTGATCGGAATGACGGATGAGCATTTCGCATATCTGGGATCGCTGACGACGGGCAACGGCGAAGGTGTTGCCAATGTCGCGCGGCAGGTCATGAAAAATGGTTCGAGGATCGAGACCAGCTACGAAGACGCGATCGATGCAACGAGCGGGATCGATAATCTCGACGCGAAGGATCTGCGTCGAGGCGATCAAGGCGGAAACACCGCGGCGACAAAAGCGGAGCCGGGAAGCTCGAGCGAAAGCGATGGGCAGATTAGCAAGGAACTCGATGCCGATGCTCGGCTGATGAATTCGCGGCGGTTTACGTCCTTGTTGATGCGCGCTGCAGCTGAAGGGGCGGCAGTGGACCTGCCAGACGATGAGCAGGAGGACGAAACTCCGCTTATTCCGCCCTCCCCCGCCGCGGGCGTCGCGCAGGACAAGGAGGAAGGCGGTGACGATGCTGCGCCCTCTGCCCCATTCGGCGAAGAGGCTGAGATGACCACTCCCGAAAAGCCGAAAGTGGCAGCGAATGATTTCGAAGATTTCTCGGCGGATATCTTGAACCGGGTCAAACAGAAGGCGGGATCAGGCGCTGCCAACGAAGGGAAGGCTGACAGCGGTGCAGATGGATCGTCGGACGCGCCGGGCACAACGGGGGCAGATGATAATTCCGGTCAGCCAGATCCGGCCTGCGACAAGGCGCCGAATGAAGGCGGACTTTTGGGCTTTGGCGATGAGACAGCAACAAGTGCTGCGAACGATGAACCGCAGCAAGCAAAGGATGATGGAAACGTGAGCGAGAATGGCAAGGCTCCTGCGGGCGCAATCACGGCTGAACTATGTGGAAAATTCCTGGTGATCGTCGAGAGCAAGGGATCGGCGTCTGAATTGCGGAGCCGGTTGGAGGACTTCGAGAGGGCCAACGGCCTCAAGATCAATCAGGTGCTTGTCTCGCCAGCCCTTGATGAGATGTTCGGCGCTGAAAAGGTGAACATGCTGCAATCGCGAGTTAGCTCCATTTTGAGGGATTCGATCGACTTCTCGCTTGATAGCCAGCTCGCGGAATATGGCCGGATCGACGAGCTCGTTAGAAACATGGAGAATGCGCCGCATAATATGAACATGGCGCAGCTGAATTCGGTCGGCGCAAAGGCAGGGGTGTTGGTCACGGCGCTGAATAGGCTGAACGATAGCGATCTTGAAGTTCAGACGGCCAGGGCGAATGCCGGTCAGCTGCTCACCAGGATAAACGAGCTTAAGCATAGGATAGTGAACCCCGGCTTGCGGGGAAAACCGGCCGTTGATCCGGAGATGCGTTCGGTGGCGACGTCGTTTCTCGATAATCGCAAATTGGAAAACGAGCGTGCGGCCGGCTTGACTGCTGCGGAGGGTGATGCCGCAGTCGCTGAACGAGCTGAAACGGCTGCGGTATCCAACGCGGCGCCGGGCTCTGTAGAAGGCGCCGCTCCGGCTTCCCCTCAGGCTACCGAACTTGCTTCATCCGAGCATGCTCTGGCCGATCTGGCTGGCGATTGTGCTTCGTTCGATGATCTCGTGGAAATCATTAATGCATCAGTGCGCGGTGAGGAATGGCATCACCATCCGAATCTCGGCGACGTTTTCGTGGATCCATTTAAGGAACCGCAGGAAGAAGGGGGCGATACGTTGGCCGCGCGCAAGCGCATGTTGGCGCTGCAATCCCTTCGCGAACGGGCAAAGCCGATTGTCGAGGCCGAGCACCAGAAGTTGGCTGCGGCGGAGGAACGCAGGCTGGAAGCGGCTGATCTGGAGAAGGAGCGTGAGGAGTTCGAACGTGAACGGGCGGGACTCGATGAGCTGAGAAACAGCCTGAACGAGCAACAAGCGGTTTTGGCCCGTAGCGAGAAGGCTATTGCGGCCAAGGAGCAGGAGCTAGAGAAGCTTCCAAAGCATGTCTGGCTCAAGATTGAAACGGTGCGGGAAGAGCTCGGCTTTTTTGCGAAGCCGGATGTTCCCCCTCGTTTCGCGGATTTCGGTAAAGATTATGCGCGTCTTCTGCTCCTCAACGATACGTCGACGCGCATGAAGCAGGCTTCGGTGCTGCTCGACGATTACAAACCCAATGGCCTGCCTGAGGGCAAATCGCCCAGTGGCCTGGCAAACATGATCACTGATGCCTGCATTCTTCAGCGGGGCCGTGAGTTTCTCATGAAGGTTTGCAATTTCCTGGAAGTGGATGCGAATCCGAACGAAACGATTCCGGTCGAAACGCTTCTGGAGAAGGCCAAAGACGAAGAAGAACGCGGGTTTATCGCGAGTATTCATGGTCTGGCGAACAGAGGCCGCCTGGGTATGAATGGCATCCGCGCATGGATGGACGAGTGCGTGAAGGAGGTGGATCTGATCGCCAAGGGCCAGAGTTTGGCCTCTTCGGATCTTGCTAACCTGAAAGCGCGAGCGGATGAGCTTGAAAAGGAACGCGATAGGCTGACGAGCGAACTGGCTGTTGCTCGGGCGGATCTGGAAAAGCAGCAGGCTTTGTCGGCTGCTGCAGTTGCTAATGAAGGCGCGGTACAGGTTAGCGATAATTCTAGTTTGTTCGATCGCCGCGAAGATGTTGCAGCGGTCGAAGAGCGTTTCGATGTTGCAGGATTTCCACGAGTACCCGGATCGAATGGTATTCAGGTATTCCAAAGGCGGGTTTTTGTTGGCCTGACGAAGGAAGGTTGGGACCGCCACCCGGACAAGGAGGAGACACTCGAAGCGATGAAATCCGCCAACAATGTCATTCTTTTTACAAACATCGAAAGCGACTTGAACCTTCCCTCCGATATCTCGATTGCGGTCAAAAGTCTCGATATTCTCTCGGCCGACGATTTCATCAGTGAAGTCGTCAACGGGGAGAGCGTCAATGCGTAAGGCGTTGCACTTTTTCTCGCTGTCACTTGCAATATACGCTGTGTCCATCGGTCCTGCTCAGGCCAGCGACGCCGAAGCAATCGAAGTTGGTCGCTGTTCTGTGCCGGATGCTGCGCCGGTTTTCGATAGGCGCTCGGGCTCGTTGCCGGGCAAATGGGCAATCGAAAGCAAGGGGGAGGCTAGCAAGTCTATGCTGCCTGCGCTGATGGTGGACGGGTGGAAGCCAGAACCTGCGTCCGCCGACGTGATGCTCGGGCAGCTCATGGAGGAGGCTGGATTGGCCTATTCGGGCCCGGCCGGCCTGCCGGCGGCTACCTGGGATGGGAAAGTGTCAGCCTTGCATGACGTGGTGGATACAATCGTCAGCGGTGTCGGCGGCGACTGGTCCTTCGATGGCAAGACGCTGCATGTCTTTGCATCGCCTCTGCCTTCCAATGCAACTGCGACCTTTCCCCTGCCTGCGGACCGGGACCAGCGTCTGGCGACAATCGATATGCTCCGAGCGTTTGATCTGTCGGTTACCGTCGAAAACGGTCAGCTCGCTGTGAGCGGCAGCCAGAAAGAATTGACGGAAGCTCGCAAGTCGCTGAGCGAGGCGCGAGACCTGCGCGTGTTCGATGTCGTCTTTCTGAGAGGAAGGCCGACTGCCGGACGTTATAACTGGTCGGAGCTCGGTGCGATCCGTGAGACGGCGCAAGGTGCAGGCGGCCGCTTCGTGTTCTCAGACGAAGATCTTTCAGATTTCATCACTCGCATGGAGCGCGCCGGCGACCTAGTGGAAGACAGCGCCCAGTCGGTCGCAGCGCCTCAGGGCTGGCAGCTATCGGTTCCCGCGGTTCAGTGCGGTTCCGGTTCTGCCGAGGTGCTGGTTGGACTGGACGAAACCGGAGGCAATTCGAAGCTCACGGTTTCCGGCCAAGCCGGTATATCGGAGTTTGAAGGCTTTACCTTCGGCACGACCGCGTTGTCAGTGGCAACAGAGCCAAGTGATGGCTGGATCTCGATGGTCGCGGTTCGCCCGCGCGTCGTGAATTTCGCTGGGATCTGAGCGAAGGTCGATGCTTCTCAAAGCGATCGCTTCAGGAGTGTGTCTTGCGTGTCTTGCAGGAACGTCGATTGCGTCAGCGAACTGGTTGGCGGTGGATGTGTCATTTGCATCTCCTGCCAGCGGCCGCTCGGAATCGACCGCCGCCGGACCGAGTTCGTTGCGGGTAGCAAGCGCTGATCCGGCGCTGCTCGAGGAAGCATCGCGTCAGCTTATGGGTGCCTCGACGGCGGCTATGGAGATGCAGCGCAAGCGGGATCAACGGCGAGTTGTTCTGGAAAGCTCGCACTTTCGTAGAGGCGCCGGCAAGGTGCATGCGGTCGGCATCTTCTGGGATGGCCGGGGCCCTCGCCCCCTCCAGATGTACGTGGATGCCTGGGGGCCATCTGGGGTCGTCGTAGCGTCTTATCCGTTCAACTTCACATCGACGGGGAATCGCCAAAGGTTGGAGGCCGTCGGCATCGATGATCCTTCATTTGTGAAATTCAGCTTTCGATTTGCTGATGGCGGCAAGAAGTTGGAGATTTCATCGGTACCCGAGTCCAGTCTCGAAGTCGTGCCGGTTTCATCGTCAGCGATGCTTTTTCATAGCGATTACGGAGAGCTGCGAGAGCACCTCGAGGACGGCGGATATATCGAAGGCGAAAGCTTTGAGCCTGCTGCCCTCATAGGGCCGGTAAAGCGTTTCAGGAGCGTTCACGGCCTCTATGGACCGGAGTTTATCACCCTGCTTGATCTATTCGCTTTGAGGAAGGCTGTGGGGGCACAAGGCGAACCTGTATCGATGGGCCCTTACGTCGACTGGGCGTCGTCTGTTGGTGGCGGCAGGGCCGTCGAGCGCCCAACCTATCAACCTGTGACATTCGAAGATGGCTTCGCGTACCTGCTCGATGACTGATCGCGCTATGACGCTTTGGACGTCCGACAGCTAGAGCTGATAACCTTGAGCTATATCGCCGTTGGGTTCGACCATTGATGCGCGATAACCGCCATGATCTTCAAGCTCATCGAGAACCTGGCCGACGAGTTCGCGGCGAAGCACGCGGTAGACGACGGTTTTTGCGCAACCTTGCCGCTGAGTAAGAGATACAAGTTCGATCGTATCGCGATGGCTTTCGTCGATATAGCCGGTAGCAGGGATTGGACCGTAGACAATCAGCATCGGGATTGCTTCCACCTCGGCTGCCGTCCTGGCGCTGTCGAGGATGGTTTCTTCCCCAATGCTCTTGATAAGCATGGCAAGGTCGCGGTCTTCAGAGCTGAGGGCCAGACGTGTCAATTCAGCCTCCTTTTCAGCTTCTTCCACGAACGACGAATGACCATGGAGCGCCGGGGAATCCATGGAGCGAATACTGCCGAGGCATCGGCAGGCTGAGATAACCAGAGGCTGGGATCATCTTGCGTTTCGAGAGCCCATTGGTGAACGCGTTTGGTTAGCTCGATTGAACTTCTGACAGCCAGCCGCCAACACAGGATGGCGAGCCCTAAGCCGGTCATGATCGGCCCTAAAATGTCAAAGGACATTCGGGCATTATCAGAACCATACATTCGTGTAATGAGGATTACAACGAGGAAGAGGCATACGAATCCGATGACGTTTCGGAGACGCCTAATGGCGTGAGCCTGCTCGAGTTCGGGTCCATCAAGGTACTTGCTGAGGCGGCCTGATGAAGCCGTCGTTAGCAGGCGGGGGCCGGCCTCCAGCGTGATGCGCAGATCATGGGTCCATTGGCGCAAATCTGGCGCGATACGAGCAATGCAGCCGAAGGTTGCAGAGATCGCCGTGCGGAAGGCTTTTTGAAGCGAGGTCAGGCGCATCGTCGTTTCTCCTTTCCCAAGCTCATTCTGCATACGTGTCCAACCCGATGCGATGGTATTATCGGTATAGTCGGACATATGTATCAGAGGGATTGTGTTTTGCTCAGATTTTGCGATGGATTGAGGGTTAAGTCGTTCAAAATCTGATGATTTGCCAAGCCGATTGAAAAAATCGCAGCTTCTATCGAGCCTTCAGCAAAGCGTCGTCATTGAGGGCGGTATGGTAATGCCGACACTCAAAGAACCAGGCTGCAGGGCATTATGCTGCTATCGATCCCGTGATCGCGCCGCAATATCCGGCTCAGCCGGTCGATGCAGCCTTGCTCGTCGCTGGGCTGGTGCCATGCGCCGGTGAGATACACATTTTTGTGTTTCGCCACTTTGCATATCTGGCCGGCAACATTTTCGGCCCAGCCGCTTTTCCCGGAATCGCCGCCAACACGCACTGCTGATTTTCGTCCGGAGGCATTGGCAATGGCGAGGCCGAGCATCGCATAGGTTTCCAGTTCGTCGGACAGATCATTGTCGACGACGACTATTTCATCAGTCCAGCCCAGGATTGTGCGGGCTAGACGTTCGCGGACGCGCGATCCTTCGATCAAACCGAGGTTGAAGTCTGCCGAGCCGCAGGCAGATCCGGGATGTACTACGACGAGCATGTAAGTTCCTAGTGGTCGCTTCGCGTTTCTGAAGCGACCTGATGAACGCAATCAAATATGCCCGTGATTATAGGATACTCAGATTCAGGTGCCAAAATTGAGGAAAGCCCGGCATCGGAACCTACAGATTTAACAGTCGCATCGTGTTTTTGCTGTCGCGTTCATAGCGCGCTGAAGGCGATCCGCCCAGGAAATGCGGCCCGGGATCCCATTCGATGAGCGAAGCGAGGTCGGTGAATTCGGTGATGACCCAATTCAGCCCGACTCTGTATCCGATGCGCCCTACGTGAACGACATCTTCCAGATAAAATCCCTGCAGCTTGCTCGTGGGATATCGATCATGCAGGCGCCCCGCAGCTTGGATGATCCTGTGCGCAAACGTCGTGACATTCGCGTAGTTACCCGGTTCTTCGTAGTAGGCGTGGATCATGTTGCCGTCCGGAAGCTCGGGCGCCCGGGCTATGAGGGGCGTGCCTTTTGCAACCTGGCGGGTGTCACGCGGAATCCAAAGATCATAGGTTGCTTCGGTGGGATAGGAGCTCACTGTTCAACCGCCTTGGTGAAGTCCAACTCGCGTGTTGGGTCCAGTGCTCGTTCGGTTTCGGAAATGGCTGAAGGCATGACGTCAACCTTCGTCTCCCAGTGATCTTCGAATTCGTTGGAGACAGGATTCCATTTCATGTCGCTATCGCTCGCGCAGTGCCAACGCATGCCGAGACCAAGTTCTCGCAGGTGGCGTCCGAATTGGTGAGCTTCGTCCCAAGGCATGCCGAATTTTTTGAAGAAGGTCCATTCGACCATCGTGGCAAGACCCATTTCTGGGTAGCCATAGTGCAGGTCGGCTGCTGTTACGAGACCCCGCCGTGCGTCCTCATCAAAGCCGCAATGTTCTTCGGTCCGCCCTTGATAAGCGATGCACGAAAGATCGAATGGACCCATAGGGCCTTCGACGGCTGCTTTGATTTTTTTGATCAGGCTTTCTCGGCCGCGGGGAACGAAGATCGCCACGTGATGCTGGGACATATCAGTCATGGGCTGAGTTCTGGTCGGTAATTGCGCGCATGACCTGGGCCATCTTCTCCTGCATTCTCTGGGAGGAGTAAGGGGCGCCGATCAACTTTATGTTGGCAATAAATTGATCGAGGTAGGCGGTGATTTCGCCGGTCAATTCATCCAGTGTGCGCTCATAATGCTGTCTGCGGCCGAGTGCTGCTTTTTGCGCGTGGTCGCTCCCAGTGGTGAATACTAGACGACCATGAAAGAATGCCTCAATGTCGCCCTTCACTTCGATGCGGCGCGAATAGACACCTTCCACAATCGAGCCTGCTTCGCCATCAGCGGGCGGATTGTCGTAAAGGATGGTTTCATAATACCAGCCCTCTTCGTCGCCGGAGATTTCGTTGCGGATGACCTCGTAGATCGCGTTTTCGCCGCATTCGCCACAAGGAAAGGCATCGAGAGCAATCTTTGTCGGGCGGGTCTCGAAAATAAAGCCATCGCCGTCAGCTTTGATGACGTCAGGATAGCTGCCGCATGCTGCCGTGATCCATCTCGCTGCGGCAAGGTTAGGATCTTCGCTCACCGGACAGTGGTTTCTTCGCTGGCGACGTCGCCGAGGTATTCGGCGAGCTTATCGTTCTGGCCCTGCTGCTGGATAAAGCCGGCAAGGTGAATGACGAGAGATTCCTCGTTCCAGCCTTGCTGGGCGGCGATCGCTTGAGCAGCGGCGGGAAGATGGCGAGTGGCCATGAAAAATTCCTTTCAGTCTTCAACCCAGCGGGCACCGGGTTCCATGACAGAGATATTGGGCTTGTCGGAATGAGCGGGATCAGGATGGGCGAAGGCGGCTCGTTCCGCCTGGGTAAAGCGCGTCGCACTGTCTTTGTCTCCCCAGCCCGTTTCATTCGACCAGAAGAGCGCCTCTTCGTCGGTTTTAAGAGCAATGATGAATGAGGTCTTTTGGGGCATTCCCGGTCCTTTCAAATGGCGAGCAAACGCCCAAAAGGCGCCGATCGTTTCTCGGCGTCTGCCAAGGGAGCCGCCCATATGACGGGCACCTTGCAGGCTTTTGGAAATGAGCCGGCCAGATCGGTCATGTAGATGACCAGATCATATGCTTCCTTTTCCGCCACCGATAAGGGCTCAATGAAAGAGGTCCCGGCCCTTCCCTCAAATTTGAGTGATTTGAGGTCGGTCAATCCGTCGACCTTCGTTCTCGGTTTAATCGACGTATCAGCCGTGGCGAAATCAAACGAGGCGTTGGTGCGCTTGCGCATCCGATCCAACTCGCCGAGAAAGCGGGCGTAGATCGATAGATCGATCGATCCGGAACTGTCGGCGATAACAAGTGCCCTCGGTTGAGGACTGCGGTTCCGGCCGGGTTGCCATATGTCGGCCCCGCCCATGCCTTCCCGGCTCAGCATTCCATTCGAAGGTCGCCGTGGGTTGCGCGAGCGGGCTTTAGACAGGTGCTTTGCGCCAAGATGACGCAATACGCGTTCCCAAGGCGTGCGGCTTTTGGGGATGTCGCCTTTCAGCCGATCGACAAGGCTGCCCGCCTCGCTCCCATAGGTCGAAGAGGCGTTTGCATTGATTTGCTTCTGCTTCTCGATCTGACCTCGCAATTGTTCAGGAGTGCCTTCGGCCGGTTTGAGATCGGGATCTTCTTCGCACCAGTCTACAATTTTCCGAGCAGCGCTCTGCGTAGCCCGTTCAGCAGTGGAGGTCGGTTGCGCATGGCCCTCTCCCCGCGAAAGAATGTCCTTGGCCTTATCGAGGGCCTCGCCGAGCAGAAAGTAGAGTGCTTCCATGCTGGTTGCGCCGAGCGAGATTTCGTCCTTGGACTTGACGATACCAAGGTTGCAGAGTTCGGCTGCGACCTCTTTGAGATAATAGAGATTGTCAGGGAGATCGAGATGGCGCGGCCGGCGACTGATCTCGATCCTGATCGTTTCATTGATCAGCGCATCTGCAGCGACATTCAGTCTGCGCATGTCGAAGGCCGATCCCTCGCGCAGCAGCAAGAGTGCGGCTCGTTCAGGGTGTGACATGACGCAGTGCAGATACTCATGGATCAGAATGCCGTGGCGCTTCTTGCGATCGAGTTCGAAATAGCGCCGAGATAGGAAGATATGCGTGCCATCCGTCGCTGCCAGGGCGCCCTCGCCTCGAACATGTTTCTTGAAAAGAGCGGTTGCTCCAATGTGAGGAAACAGTTCGAGGACTTTGGCTGCGTCCTGCTGTGCAGGGTTTGTGCTCATGCTGCTGCCTGGAAAGTTTCCCTGACCGGGGTCTCGTTCTCATTGGCGGCGATGCTGCGCCACTGTTTGATCTGCGCTCCGATCCGCGAGTCCTGAGACGCCTCTATGTCGTGGTATTTACGGGCATGGCCCAACATGGATTCAACGATATGCGTCCGTGTCTCGACGAACATGACGCCATCGCGCGGCGACCAGTCATCAAGCACGCTGAAGTTCGATACGATATCGTTGTGCGACTTCGCTGACCAGATCATCGCCTGACCGTAAGCCCACATGATTTCCATGCTTGTGGGGCTCGTATCCTGCCGATCCCGCCGCTTCATCTTCTTGATATCGGCGAGGGTCGGAAGGCCCGAGATTGATCCATGGACTTGCCAGAAAGCATTGGTGATGCGTGTGCCAAGCAAGCCCGAAAGGCCGGTGATCGTGTCTTCTTCCGAAAGGCGGCGAGCGGCGGCCCTTTTGAGAAAGGTTGAAGCCTTCGTCCAGGTTCGCGCGCTGGCACGGATTGTCTCGTTTTCGTGATCGGCGTCTGGCACCGACGTTTCATCATGGGTGTAGCCATCGAAAAGGTCTGGCCGCATGCGGAGGAAGCCCATGATGGACAGTTCAATATCTGCATCGGCTGCGAAGTCGCGCGCCCATTGTTCGACGTCACTGATGACGCGAATAACGCCAAACCGGTCAGCGGTTGCCGAGTCCATTTCATAGACGAAGGAACCGTCGTCGGAGGAGTTGGCGGCAGCCACGAAGTAGCAGTTATCGGGCAGTTCGTTGTCGCCGATATAGCGCTCGAGGAGAGCGCTCATGATGCCCTTGCGTTGCTCGTCGGTAGCCTGAAGAATTTCGTCAAGAAATACGACGCGAGGGCCGTCGCTGCCGTCAGCTGCGGGAACCCATTTGGGTGCATAGCGCACTGTCTGCTTCGTCTCGCGGTCAACGAACTGTAGTCCGACTGCATCCTCGGGAAGGATGTTATTGAGCCGAAGCGAGAAGAGGTCGGCGCTGAGCTCTTCGGCAATAAGTTTGGCAAGGCGGGTCTTGCCGATGCCAGGCGATCCGATGAAGAGCGGGACAATGCCGGCGTCGATATAGGTCAAGGCGATGGAGAGTGCGCGGGAGAAATTGACGGTAGTGGTGTTATACATGTCAAAGTTCCTTTCAGGCAGCTGCCAAATCGATCTTGTCGAAGACGAGAACATTGGTCCGGATCTTGGGAGTGAACTGCAGCCTCAGGGTGTTCAGCGCTGCGGCGATCGCTTCGGCGTCATCTTCGAAGGCGATCTCCAAAGCGTCATTATGGCTGTTGCAGGTGGCCTGCTCGATTTCGGAATCGAAGCGATAGGCAACGTTTGGGGTTGCCTCGAGAAACGGATTACCCGTTAAGGGGATCACGATACGGGCGGCCTTGTGCGCGATAATAAACTCGCCGATCTGCGTCTGCTGGCCGTTGAACGCCCAATGCGCGGCCTTAAACCCGTGCTCAAAGGCGACTTTGCTCACTTCGAAATGCGCATGCGCTTCGTCTGCGACCGAGATGCTGGCGATCTGGTCCTTGGGATGGTGCTCTAGATCGGCATACATTGCGGTTCGCAGAGCATCGATAATCGGGTTCATGTTTTCCCTCACCTTAAGTCTGTCAAATCCCCCTGTCATTCCTGAGAGGCAGTCGCACCGCTGGCGGTTCGATAGGCGCTAGGGATTGTCTGCTTCCGCGGGCTGAAGTAGCGGCGCGGTGTTTGATGCCGGTCAGCTTGCGGATGCCGGAGTGCGGTTGAATGGCCTCGGGGACCATTGAACTTCAGGAATTTTGCGCGATTTTATGATGGAATTTTGTAAGGGCGGCTCGGCCGCCAGGGGACACGTCTCTTGATCGAAAATCTTCCGTATCCAACGATCGTTCTGCCTTGCCTGATAATCTTTGCGATCATGCTGTGGAGCTATCGGCGTAGCCAGCCGGTGCTGGCGGTCTCGATTTGCTGCCTAGCGGTCGTGATCGTTGCTGGTCTTTGGATAGATGTGAAGACTTCAGTCGTTTTTGGAACGATGCTCCTGATGCTTGGCGCTTCATATATGATTGGAGGGCAGGCAGAGCGCGAAGCGGTCGTCATGTCCTATGTCTTGATGATATTTCCATATCTGGCTGCGCTTTTTATCAGGGGGACCAACAGGGAATTCGACCCTATTGGTGCCTTAACCGATTTGTTCTTCATGATCTGGCTGGGCTACATCGCGCATCGCTTCGACCGGTTCTGGAGTTATTTTGCGTCGGCATGTTTCATGCTGGCAGTCGCCAGCCATCTAATGGCCTTCTTAAATCCAGATTTTCAATCAGCGGCTTATCGCGGTTTGCGCTCCGCGCCAGGCGGCGCGCTCGTATTTTTGCTGCTGGGCGCGTCGCTACATGCCAAATGGCGAGAGCGACGCGCCCGTTTGTCGGAGATTAGATTACAGGCGTCACCGCATCTGTGAGCCGGTTCGCGGATGGTAGTAGGTCATCTTGGCTTCAACCTGCTCATAGGTCTTCTCAGGCCACCGAAACGCTGTCAGCTTCCCTCCGAACACGCAGCCGGTATCGATCGCATGGACGCGATTGATCTCGCGAGGTTCAGAATGGACCACGTGGCCGTGGACGACGACCGGTTGACCTTTGTAGTCCAGGGCCCAGTCCTCTCGCTCTGGATATCCCTCTGATGTTGTCGCAGCGTCGGCAGATGGTTTTCCGTAAGTGGCAAAAGCAATGGCCTCAGGCGTCGCGCGGTCCTGAAGGTGTTCAGCAAGACCGGCGTGGGCAACCACCAGCTGACCTCCATCTAGGACGAGATGCCTGGGCCTCGACGAGAGCCACTTGCTGAGGACGAGGAGGTCGTCTTTGGGAAGGACTTCAAGCTCACGGACGGTAACCTCCAGTCCCTTTCCGATTGAGACAGGCCTGCCTTGCATCCATCGCGCGAGTTTGTCGTCGTGATTGCCTGCCACAAGGTAGCCGCCCACGCGCTCTATTGCCCTTGCTATCCGCAGAGCAGCAAGATTCATTGGTCCTCTGTCGGTGATGTCACCGAGAAGAATGACGCGGCGGCCAGTGCGGTGCGCTTGTATCCATGCGTGCCAGATGCTGCTTGGTGTAGCTTCCCAGCCGTCGGCGACATGGCCGAGGCGATGCAGCAGTTCCATGAGTTCGTATGCGCAGCCGTGGACATCGCCGATGATATCAAATGGGCCATTATCGTGCCGCTTGTCGAAAGGCATCGGTCCGATACGAACTGCTTGGATCGTCTCGAGGACGATGCCGAACTTGTCCGATCCGGGGGTGTCGCGGTTTGCTTGCAGGACGGACACCAGTCCACGTTTGCGAGCGAAGCTCGCAAGGAGCTTGAGTGATTTTGAGTGGTGGCGCCCGCAAGAGACAATGACTGATCGCGCGCTCTCCAGGGCGGCATGAGCTTCCGCTGCAGAGGCTTCCGGTCGATCGATGTTCCAGTCAACGATGGGGGCGTTTAGTTTGAGTGCTAAGGCATTGATGGCTTGGCTAGGCTCGTCTGTTACAACGACGAGTGATTGGGTGGGGATCTCGCTCATGGTCGGTCCTTATCGGTCTGCTCAGGCCGCGCAGCGCGAGGGGCTGGCGGATTTGGCGAAATCATCAGCGTCGATGACGGCAAGCTGGCCTGTGCGATAGGCACCCGTATCGATCCATGTGCAATTTTTGCAGGTCAGGATGTCGGGCGTGATAGAATGGCCGAAGAAAACATGGTCGATGCCGCCAACGTTGATGTCGGTAGCTTTTTCCGAGGATCTCCGGGCGGCCTGAGCTCGTTCGAAGCGATTGCGCGTCCACATGGCATCGAAGGCCAGGTGTCCCTGTCCGTCCTGCAACTTCGCCGAGAAGTCGGTCCAGTCGCCGCCGGGAACATCTCCGTGAACGAGGCCTACGGTCGCTCCAGCTGGAGTGCTGGCCTCGATCGCAATCGGGGCGCGGGCAAGGTAGCGGGCGAAATCCATGATGCGAGGGTCAATGACCTCTTCCATGGGTGCGCTGCTGCAGAGGATGGAGAAGGCTTCGCCGATGTCATTGGCGCCGTGCACGAAGTCGGCGATCCATTTGCCGCCGTTCCGGATGAAATTGTAGGCGTTGACGTACTGGTTCTGGGGTTCCAGCCCGCAGACCTTGATCAAGAAGTCGTCGTGGTTGCCCCGAACAAGAAGTGTCGCGGGGTTGTCCTTCAGCCAATCATGGATGGCGAGGACATCAGGCCCCCGATCGAGTAGGTCGCCAAGTAGTATGAGCTGGTCGCCCTTTCCTGCATCGAAATCGACGCGGGAAAGACCGTTGATGAGAGCGGGCAAGGTGCCATGGATATCGCCGGCGAGCAGGAGGCGGCGCGCATCAGTGAAATCATACGTGGCAAACATTTTCCATCTCCATAAGCCGGTATCTCTCTAACGAGATGACCTGCAATCTCACTTAAGGTGTTGGAGGCTCCATAGTTTGTAGGATACAATTCGATTAATCGCGCTTTCTGGATCAGACGGGTTAGGCGTTCAGGGTTTGAGATCAAGGAGGGAATGATGCAATTTCGGGAGGTTTCGGGTGACACCGAATTCGAAACGGAGGATGCTCTCACGCATGCCAAGGCGAATGCCGATCTCAGATCATCAAATTTAGGTTGGCCTGGAATTGCCGCAGCAGCAGCCGTCTCAATGTCGGATGAGCAGTGGCTGGGAGCAGAGGTCGATTACCGCGTCCGACCATCGCTGTGGCTCGATTCAAATTATATGAAGCGGGCACTCGGTCAGGCTATCGAGTTAGATCGCAATGATCAGGAAGCCTTTGCCAGTGACCTCGGCAAAATCCAATTCGTCGTAAATAGTGCAGGCTTTCAGGCTAAAGCGTCGCGTATCATCCGAGGCATAGAATATGATCGTAGCGACGATAAGGACAACTTCGATTGGCAGCCATCAGATCAGCTTTTGGCGGATGAAGCCTTGGTATTTGAAGCCGCTCGAAAAGATTTCAAGCATGAGACGATATTGCGTCATATTGCGCGCGGCGAATTCGAGAAATTGCCGAGTGACAGTCAAAATGCAATATTTGAAATATTGACATCTCCGCCAGAGGGCAAAGACCTTCGAGATGCGACAATTTGGAATTCTGTAGCGCTGGAACAACTGTCGCGCCAGCAGAAGGAATTGGAGATTCATCCGCCTAAGGTCGAAAAAGACGGCTTCCAAACTTTATCGACGCGTGCGTTGACGATGGCTGAGAACTATCTCGAGGGCAAGAGCGGCTATGGGCAAGATCGTTCTGCCAATCCTGCGTTTCTGCCTGATTGGCAGAAACATATAATTGATCGAATGATGAGAGGGCTAAGCCGTCCGTATGTTGAAGAATCCGGCCGCTGGCATACCAAGCCGAGCGATGTAAGAACTGTCGCGAGATTTATCCAGGAAACCGATTTCGGAAAGCTAGGAAATTATAAGCCGCAGGAAAAGGCGGCCAAAATGATCTCGGAATCAATCCTGCAAGAGAAGGCGGATCGGCAGTTTAGCTCTAGCTGGTTACAGAGGGCAGGCCTTCAAAAAATGAGCGAAGGCGATCTGCGTTTTATGGGCCGCTTCGATAAACTTGATCCGGTGGCTTCCAGTAAGCTGCATAGCGAGATTGAAGGCGCCTCTCACACGAATTTATTCGTAAAATTGGCAGCGTTCTCAAACCCTGTGATCATGGAGAAGTACAGAAGCTCGATACGTCACCAAAGATCTCATCTGGCAGAAGATCTGGGGAAGTCGCGTGCGGTTGGATCGCCTGCGGTGAAGTCCAATGATCCGATGGCGAAGGAGCAACCCGTTCGCGCTCAGCAACTGGGTGTGTCGAGGGCTGCGGCGATGCAGCCATCACTCGCGATGCTGGCAAGCCAATTTGAGATCGGTCGATAAAATTATCAGTCTGGCTCTGTTGTTTCAGCCCGCAGACCTTGATCAGGAAGTCGTCGTGTTCGCCCCGAACAAGCAGTGTCGTGGCGGTTGACCTTCAGTCAATGATAGATGGCGAGGACATCAGGCCTCCGATTGAGTACATCGCCAGGCAGTATGAGTTGATTGCCATTCCCGCATCGATTTCGATGCGGGAAGGGCAACGAGAGCGGGCAAGGTGCCATGGTGATGGCCATAAACCCTGCCGTAGCTTTTATATCAGATCCTGGGTCCCCAGGGGGCCGACGATCTTCAAGTCGGTGATGGCCTGCTTGGCGGCATCGAATGTACAGCGATACTCGTGGCGCAGCTCCGCTCCATAGGCATTCTGCGCGGTAAAGCCGCGGGTGACGACCAGATTGTCATCCTCTCCGAAGCGGTAGTCCCAGCTCCATTTCCAGTCAGGACTGGAGACAAGGGCCTTGTCGACGGTGATGTCGCAGAAGCTGACGACTTCAGTTTCGTTTGCCTGCTTTTGCGCGAGTGACCTGCTGCACTCTGCCGGCGTTGAAACTGTGCAGCTTGCAGGACGATCTGTTTCGCTTAGCGTATTAGATGCCAGCATCTGGCTTGCTTCTTCGGCTTCTTCGATGGTGATGACGAAGCGGTTGTCGTTTTCGCAGTCAACTTGCCATTTGTCCTTCTCGATGGGCCCGTCGATCATGATGAAGCCCCACGAGACTTTGTCGCACTGACTGCTTCGGGCTGCTGCGTAGAAGGCTCCGCGTTCGCGTCGGGTCAGTGTTTCAAGTTCATCGGGTGTCGAATTTTTGCGCGGCCCAGCGAAGTCGTCAGCCTGGATCGGTTTCAGTTTTTGCGCTGCATCATCGGCCTTCGACCGAATTTCGGTGTTTTGCGCTGCCAGGTCGGCAGCTTCTCGCTCGGCTTGCTCTTCGGGGGTCGGTTTGGGGACCGCGATGACAAAGGCGATAAAGAGCACGATCGCGGTGAGCGCATGCATCTTACGGTCGAGCTGCAAAATGAAGGGCTTGAGTACGCCGAAGGCGACAACGATGGATGCAAGGAAGAGAACAATTGCGATTGCGTCCTGCACGGGGCGCTCCTGATTTAGGGATGAAAGCTTTCGGACGGCCAGTGTTCAAGCCGAGACGCAGGTGTCAGTTGCATGGTCCGGCGTAGTAGCCGGGCGCCTTGCATCGGATCTTCAGAGGATCTTCCACGTCTTCAAATTCGGCAGATGTGCCGGTGAAATATGGGATGGCGTAGGAGAGGATGTCGCGCTCGGTAATCGGTACGATCTGGTCGATTGGATTTTTCCAATCGGCTTGATCCTTGACGAGATTAAAGGCTGCGGAGACTTCAATATGGGAATACCCGCCTCTCGCCTTCTCAAGATATTTCTCAACTGCGGATTGATTGTCGGTCATGCAGATTCCCTCATGAGCTAATTGAAAAGAAGGAAGCCCCCTCACCTTCAGCTAGCGAGCGAGTTGATCAGCATGCGCGATGAATTTTTATGGAGGTGGTCATCCGAAGACGGTCGAAAAGATTGGCATTTGAAAATCCGGCTTGGCCTGTGACTTCCTCGCCGAGCCAGTCGGGGAGTTCGACGGGTTCGCTCATGGAAGCCAACTCGACTTCGGCAATTGCGAGGCTCTCGAGCACGTCATTGTCGTAGATGTCGAGTTCGAGGATATGTCCGCTCGGAAGACCGATCTTGTAGCGTCTCTTGGTCAACGCAGCGCCGGCCTGCAGGAAGAAGTGCATATGCGTTCGCGGATCGCCAGCCTGCTCGATCTCGATATTTGTGCCCCTGGCAATGGACTTTTTGAAGGTCAGGGCAAATTCGGGCGCGATTTGTCCGGTCTTGCGTGACCGGACAGTCCATTCGCCTGTACGGCCGAGATAGATCTGTTCGATCAACTTCATGTTATGCCCGCAGGCCATGTCTTCAGCAACCGACCGGTTGACGAGGAAGCGGCGCTCGATCTCGAGGCTCTCGCCTTCTGCCCTGATCTTGGACATCACATTCACGTAATAGGCTCCTGATCCCGCGATAATATCGCCGTCCCGACTAATTGTAGGATGAGAGGAGGCAATTTGCCAAGACG
>NZOF01000002.1 GCA_002695185.1 Erythrobacter sp. | reverse complement strand
CGAGGGGTTCACCTGCAAATCAGACGTAACCGAATGCGTCGAAGCACATGATTCCCTTCTGAGCAAACACAATGAGCTGGTCGACGATTTCAACGAGAATCTCGAGATTGCCAAGAAGATGGCAGCGCGGCTGGACGACATTGAAAGCTGCCTGATCTATGCCAGTACGCTCGAAGATGCGAAGCTGTGTGCGCAATGATCCCCCTCCTCTGGTGCCTCCCCGGCGCTGTCGGTATTCGGGGGGGCGCAGCGCAGAAGTTTGCCAGCGTCAGGCGATTTCACCGGGGAATCCAGATGGAATCCACCTATCCAGTTTGAGAGCCGTTTCGACCAATAAAACAAGGCTTTGATCACCAGGCGAGGGTGGATTCCTTCTGGATTCCGGCGGAATCCAGGAAGCCACCTTCGGAATCCACTTCGGGGAATCCAGGCGGAATCCATCGAGGCAGAAGCCACCGGGAGCCACCCGCCCCAAAGCCACCCAAAACCACAGGACCAACCTGCCCCATGGACCTCACCTTCGCGCCGCGCCAGATCGAGTTCTGGCCGATCGAGCGCCTGCGCCCCTATGCCCGGAACGCGAAGATGCACGGGCCAGATCAGGTGCCGCGCATCGCCGCCAGCATGGCCCGCTTCGGCGCGGCTTCCCCGAAGTCGCAGAAGGACTGATTGGCATGGGCTACAGGCTTGCGGCAGGATTGTTTACGGCGCCGGAAGTCGGCGCGCCCCACCGCCGGGAACGGCTGTTCATCCTCGCCATCCGGAAAAGCGACGAACTGGCCGACCCCGCGCGCCTGCTCCGGCACCCGGTCGAGCGGCGACAATCGCAGCGAGAACCTGCGCCTCTGGCCGACGCCCCGGGCCAGCGCCAACGAAAACCGGCAGACCAGACCGACGCCGTCGCAGGCGGCGGGCAAGCACGGGATGAACCTCGCGACCACGGCCACGCAATGGCCGACGCCGCTGGCGGCGGACGGCAACAAACCGAGCGCAGGCAACCGCAAATCGGCCGATCTGACCCATGCGAGCCAGATGTGGATGACGCCGACGGCGCGGGATCACAAGGATGGGGCAACGACGCTGGAGAACACCCCTGTCAACGGCCTGCTTGGCCGCCAAGTCCCCACGATGCCAACGGCTGGAAGCGATATCTCAGATCAGCGCCGGACGCTGACCCCGCCATTCGTCGAGGCGCTGATGGGCTGGCCAACAGGGTGGACAGGCTCCG
The DNA here is from genome assembly GCA_002695185.1 of Erythrobacter sp. The sequence goes on along the minus strand of NZOF01000002.1, from coordinate 9,196 downwards.
CCTCTGTGGCAATGGCGTGGTCCCCTGGTTGCAGCGTATGCGCTCCGAACCTTGGCGTATCAGCTGCAGAAGGAGGGATGATGCGGCACCAGATCAGGCCGAGCTCAGCTTATAGACCCGGCCCCTTTCGGGGAGTTTTTCGGAGGTCACATCCAGCCCCAGCTTCTTCTTCAGCGAACCGGAAATGGCGCCCCTGATGCTATGGTGTTGCCAATTCGTCGCTTCGGCGATCTCGGCAATACTTGCGCCCTCCGGCGCCTGAAGCATGGCGATCAGCTGGGCCTGTTTGGTGCCGGGGCGCTGGGCGGCGGCGATGGCCTCGGGCTTGGCATCGCGCAAGCCCGCCATGGTTTTCACCACGACCGGGTCGATGCCGACGGCCGCAAGGCCTTCGGGCGTGGCGATCAGCGTGGTGCCATGCCCGTCGCCGGTTTCACGCCAGAGCGGTTCGTTACGCCGAAGATTGGCATCGACCTCTTCGAGGAAGCCAAGCTTGATCATCCGGCCGATGGTCATCTTCGCTGCAGCCCCATGCAGCCCCTCGGGCAGCGGCAGTGCGAGATTGCCGGTCCGGGCGCTGGCGCGCGTCAGGATCAGGGTCTGGGTGTCGGTGAGTTTAGTCATGGATGGCTCCGTGCATTGCCGCCGCGTGCTGCGGTCGGCTTCTACGGAACCGGACCCCGCTGCGCGGGGCATAACAGTCGTTTCTGGCCGACCAATCAGGCGGCGTGTTCGCCCTCGCCGAAGGCAAAATCGCTGATCTGCTTCAGCAGGTTCGCCTGATGTTCGAGGCTGCCGACATTGGCCCAACTCACCCGCTCGGGATCGGCGCCGAAATGATCGTCACTGAAGGCCTGCAACCCGGGCCAGCATGGCGTCGATTTCGACTTTCTTGGCGATGAAGGCGGTCAGGGCGGCTTCATTGCTGCGGGCGGGTTTGCGGGTCATTCCGGTCTCCGGGTGCATCGTTTCGTTGATGCAGCATCGCTCTGGCGCGGCCTGAAGTGTAGATAATTCTCAGTAATATCATTGCTTTATAATCAACAGGGAGAGCCGCGATGCAGGGCATGAGCGAACGCGCCTATGCGGCCCATGTCGGGCTGTCGCGCGGGGCAATCCAGAAGGCGCGCGAAAGAGGGCGGCTGGTGCTGTTTGCCGATGGTTCATCGATGCGGCGGCGTCTGATGCCCGGCGCGCGGCAACCACCGATCCCGATCAGCAGAACCGGTCGAAAGGCGGCACCGCGCGACAAATATCGGCACCGAAACGGACGTCGCGCCCCGCGGAGAACCTCTCCGCCCCGTCGATCTCCGGTCCGAGCGACAGTTCCTCCTATCTGAAGGCCCGGACGGCGCTGACGGTCTATCAGGCGCAGGAACGCCAGATCGCCATCCAGAAGAAGAAGGGCGTGCTGGTCGACCGTGCACGGGCCGAGACGCTGGTCTTTCGCCTCGCCCGGCAGGAACGTGATGCCTGGGTGACATGGCCCGCCCGCGTCGCTGCGATCATGGCGGTGGAATTGTCGGCCGAGATGGAAAAAACCACCGGGGAATCCGTGAGCATCGGCACCGGGGTGCTGCAGAGGGTGCTGGAAACCCATGCCCGAGCTTGAACAGCCTCCCGACCGATATATTTGCCGCCGCGCCCGCGCAGTCCCTTCGGCAATGGTGGGGCGAGATTGCCCACACGGGTGCACGACCTGGGCAGGATTAATCTCCGGGTGTCGGAAAGTTTCGTCATGACTGGCTCTGTTTGCCGCCGCCGCAGGTTACGGTCGGCTTCTACGGAGTTGGATCCCACCGCGCGGAGCATAGCGGTTGTTTCGGGCCTTCGCCTTACTTCCGTTCAGCACCATCAGGATCGCTCTGACGGGCATAAACGTAAAAGAATATCTGTCAATTTCATTGCCTTAAGGCCGAGCGCGTGAGCCGTGACGCAGGGTATAAGCGAACGTGTTCAGGCAGAGCGCAGGGCCGAAGCCGTATTGCGCACTCTATGACTCACCCGATCACTCTGAACGCCTCACCTTCTGATGCCGGCACATGACTTGTCTCAACCTTCATGATGGTCCAATGAATGCAGGGGGGTTCGTCATGCCTGAATTTCTTGTCTCTCAGGTGCGTGTCGGTCGCGTGAAGCCGCTCCGTGCCGAAGCCATTCCGAGTGGCATCCGCAAGTACAGTGTCGCAGGACCGATTGCCGCGGCAGTCTGTGGACTGGATGGTGATGAGCAGGGCGACCGGCGCAATCATGGAGGCCCCGACAAGGCCATCCACGCCTATGCCGCCGCCCATTATCCAGCCTGGCGCAACGATCTTCCTGAGCTTGCGGCAGAATTTCAACCCGGTGCCTTCGGGGAAAATCTTGTCGTCCACGGCGCAGTCGAGGCCGATATCTGTCTGGGCGATCAGTGGACGCTTGGCGAGGCATTGCTGGAGGTGAGTCAAGCGCGCCAACCCTGTTGGCGGCTGAACCTGCGCTTCCAGCGGCACGACATGGCACGTCGCGTGCAGGAATCCGGGCGCACTGGCTGGTATTTCCGTGTTCTCAAACCCGGGCACATCGCGCCGGGGCAGACGGCGCGGCTGGTCGAACGACCGCATCCGGAATGGAGCCTCGATCGGGTCTGGACCCTTCTTTATCGGGACCGAAACAACCGCACGGCATTGACCGCCTTCGCCGCACTGCCCGGCCTGCCCGAACGGTGGCGGAACATGGCCGAAGCGCGGCTGGCCAATGGGCGCACCGAGGATTGGACGCGCCGGCTGGAAACGCCGGCATGAGTGCAGAACCCGAGGAGCGCCCCGGCCGACCCTTGCCCATCGTCATCTCGATTCAGAGCCAGATCGCATGGGGCCATGTCGGCAATTCCGCCGCTGCCTGGCCGATGCGTGCCTGCGGGGTCGAAGTGATCGAAGTGCCGACTGCGCTACTGTCGAACCATCCGCACTATCCCTCGATGCGCGGCCGCCTGCTGGACCCGGATCTGGTCGACGAGATCCTGTCGGGCCTTGCCGAGCGCGGGATCCACCAGCGCGCAACGGCCATTCTGTCGGGCTTCATGGGCCAGGCCGGGACTGCCTCGGTGGTGGCCGCGTTTGTGCGGCAAGCCAAGGACGCGAACCCGGATCTGCTTTACGCCTGCGATCCGGTGATTGGCGACGCCGATCTGGGCTTTTTCGCCGATGCGGCGCTACGCAGGGCTTTCGCCGAAGATCTCGTGCCGCTGGCCGATCTGATCCTGCCGAACGCGTTCGAACTGGAAGCGCTTTCCGGCGTCGCCATCGACGGCCCGGATGCCGTTGCCGCCGCCCGCGCCGTTCTGGGCACGCCTGCCGTGGTCGCGACATCGGTGCCGGTCGAGGGCTGGCCAGACCGGCTTGGCACGGTGACGGTCAGCGACGCCGGCCGCAGCATCATCAAGATGCCTAGGCTGCCGGTCCGGCCGGCCGGCACCGGCGATCTGCTGGCGGGCCTGACAGTGGCACGGCTGGCCCTCGGGGTCGATCTCGACACAGCCGTGGCTCGGGCGGTCGCGGGCGTGGCGGCGGCACTGGCGCGCACATCCGGCGAGCCTTGGGCCGAAATGCCGATCGCAGCCGCCATCGATGCCATCGTCACGGCCACGGGTCGAGAGACGATGCCTGAATCCGGAACGGAGCAAATGCGATGACACAGATCTGGCTCAAGCGCGCGTATGAGGCCCCGGCGCCGTCGGATGGGCAGCGCATCCTCGTCGACCGCCTGTGGCCGCGCGGCGTCTCGAAGGAAGAATTGCACCTCGACGACTGGATGAAGGAAATCGCGCCCAGCGACGCGCTGCGCGACTGGTTCGGTCACGACCCGGCCAAGTGGAAGGAATTCCAAACGCGATATGCAAAGGAACTGGACAAGAACGGCGACGCCGTCGCGCCGCTGAAGCAAAGGCTCGACAAGGGGCGCGTGACGCTGGTCTTCGCCGCCAAGGATGAGGCGCATAACAACGCTGTGGCACTGAAAGCCTATCTCGAAGGCAACTGATATCATCGGTCGGCCGCCGCGGCACCAGTCTACCACCGCTCAACATCGTGAGGCCCGCGATACGAGGCCGCGCGATGCACGTTGACCCCGACCTTACGTCTCGTCCGGGCGGCAGCTACCGCTCGGACGAGAAGTGGGCCTTGAGATAGTCGAGGATCACGGTCTTCGTCTCGGGTTCGGGCTCGAACATGCCCTGTTCGTCGACCATCCACTGCCACAGATCGTCCCAACGGGCATCGGTGATCCGTTGTTGTTTGATGATCTCGGTGGAGTGACAGGCGGTGCACTGATAAAACGTATCCTCGGCACCCCGCGCATCGGGCAGTCCGCCAAGCTCTTCATTGGCGGAAATCTCCGCCTCGGGATCCTGCGCCGGTGCGCGCAGCGCCGCCATCGGATCGTCGGCTGACGGTGTTCCTGCCGCCGAAGCCGCAGCACGCATCGGATCGGGACGGCTCTGCGCCATTGTCGCGGCAGGGATGCCTAACAGGGCAACGGCGACCGCTGCGGAAATCAGGGCACGCATCCGCTCTCTCCTCATGTCGCGATCAGGGCGATGCGATGCACCATGTTGTTGCCGTAACCGCGCGGGTTCCAGCCCGGTGTCGTGACCGGCTGGCTAAGCCCGTTCTTGTCGGTCGCCCGCGCCCAGACCTCATAGTAGCCAGCCTGAGGCAGTGTCACATCCGCACGCCAGCGCTGCCAGGCAAATCGGTTCGGCGGCGGGTCAAGCCTGGCCTCCTGCCAGGGCTGGCCGAAATCGATCGAGACATGCATGGCTGCCACGTCACCATTGCCGGCCCAGGCATGACCGCGCACCTCGCTGGCCGTGCCCGACGCCACCTCGGTCCCGGTGCGCGGGAAGGTGACCAGCGATTTGACCGGCATTTCGGTCATCACCACCATATCCTGTTCAGGAACCTCTGTGCCCGGCGAGACGGGATAGGCCGGGAGACGATAGGAATAGCCGGTCATCTTGGCCCCGTCATGTTCCTGATCCCGAATGGTGATCTTGGTCAGGTATTTCTGGCAGGCCGAACCCGGATAGCCCGGAATGACCAGCCGCAAAGGAAACCCATGCAGCGCCGGGATGTCCTGCCCGTTCATGTCCCATGCGATGATCCCGTCCTCGGCCATCGCGTTGTCAATCGGCACCCCGCGCGAAATCACCTCCTTCTCGGAATCGCCGGAAAGATGCACGTCATTGCCGTAATGCGCGGTATAGACTGCGCTGTCCTTGACCCCGGCCTTGGCCAGCACGTCCTTGAGCCGCACCGGTCCATTCCGGGCAACCGACGGCGCCCGTGGTCCACTGGTTGCCCGAGGCGCCGGGGTTGAAGAACGCCCGCCCGTTGCCGCCGCATTCCAGCACCAGCGCGCTGGTGACATTCTCGAACCCCGATTTCAGATCCTCGATGCTCAGTTCCAGCGGCGTGTCGACTTCACCGTCGATCGTCACCGTCCAGCCAGCCGCGTCGCCGTCCAGCGCGGTCTGCGGGACAAGCCCGTTCATGCGGATGAAAAGATGCTCATAGGGCGTGAGGTCGTCATCCAGCAAATAGGCCGGCACCTCGGCGTTCAGCGGCCGGTCGCTCAGCACCGAAAGCCCATCCTTGTCGCCCAGATGCTCCTGTCCGGTATCCTGCGCCAGCGCCACCGGGATCAGCCCCATGGGCAGATTCCGTTCGAACGGGATGGTCATCCCCAAGGCCGCCCCCAAGGCCGAGGCCCCCCCCGCGCAAAAGCGCGCGGCGCCCGGTGTCAGGATTGTCCGTGCCGCAGTCCAGAGTTCTCCGGTCACTGACTGAATGAATATCGCTGTCCCGATCTTCCAGGTGATCTGGCATGAGGTCCTCCTCTTTCCTCGCGACTCCTCGAAAGAATCATGCCACACGAATGTGCCATTCGACAAATACGGGGTGGCCTGACAGACCTCATGAGGCCGAATTGCCGGTCGCACCCATGTCCAGGCTGACCGTTTCGAGATGAATCGCCATCGCCGCCGATGCGCCACTGGTATCATGACGCTCGACGGCATCGACGATCCGGTCATGCTGGTCGCTGTGGATGGTTCTGAACGCCTCCACCCCGATGCGACGATATGTCCTTTCCCACGCTCGTTGCCAGGCAACGCGACGACGTACGCCGGACAGATAGCCGAGAAAGCCTACAAGCACCGGATTGCGCGAGATGTTGGCCAACGCTTGATGGAATGCGTCGTCCGCCTGTTCGCATGCGGCGCGGTCGGGGGCCTGACGGCCCTGCCTGACTTTCTGCCGCAACAGGGCGATGTCATTGGCAACGGCATGTCGCGCAGCTTCGGACGCCACCATCGGCTCCAACAGCATCCTTGCCCGCATCACGTCGGGTGGCGTGGCACCCTCGATCAATAACAGGTCACGGAGCGGCAGATACCGGGGCCTGGGTCCGCGAAAGGTGCCCTGTCCGACATGGCGCCAGATGGCACCGTCCTTCTCAAGCGCCGACAGGCATGTTCTGAGTGTCTGCCGACTGCAACCAAGTTGGCGCGACAGATCCCGTTCGGCGGGCAATCGCGCTCCGGGTTCCAGATCTTCCAGCAGTCCGACTAGTGCTGACCGCAGTTCGGCTGTTTTGCGTCTCATCTGCAGCCCCCTTCCACGGACCAATTTGCAGACCAATATGGAAAGGCGCAAGTGACATAGACAGTAACCGACCGATTGGGGCCGCCTGCCTGAGGCTGGGGTTCCGAGGTAAGACACGTGCATAACGACGTCGTTATGCACGTGTCTTATTCGGAGGAGCCATGCTGGGCGAGGTTCTGGGTGTCGAACGGCGCCGACGGTGGAGCGAAGATGAGAAGCTGGAGATCCTGTCGGAAGTCGGCGTCGGCGGGGTGTCGGTGACGCAGGTCGCGCAGCGCCACGAGATCACGCGGTCCCAGATCTACGGCTGGCGGCGTGATCTGAAGAAGAAAGGCCTATGGTCGCCGGATCGCGGGGCCGTTTTCCTGCCAGTGGATTTTAGTTCGTGCCCGGAGCCGGCAAGCGCCCCCGCGCCGTCTCGGTCAGTTCCGGTCGAGCTGCGGCTGAGCAACGGTCGCTGCCTGAGGTTCGACAGCGGGATCGATGAAGAGGCGCTGACCCGGTTGATCCGGGCGGTGGACGCGGCGTGATCGGGCCGGGAACCGGGGTTCGGGTCTACCTGGCCTGCGGCGCCACCGACATGAGGAAGGGCATCGCGGGGCTGTCGACCATGGCTCAGGATGTCCTGCGCCAGAAGCCCGCGAGCGGCGCGGTCTTTGCGTTCCGGGGGCGCAAAGGTGACCGGCTGAAGCTGCTTTACTGGGATGGCCAGGGTTTCTGCCTCTACTACAAGGTGCTCGAACGCGGTCGCTTCCCCTGGCCCAGCACCGAAGGTGGCATCGCCCGGCTGACCTCGGCACAGCTGGCCATGCTCTGGGAGGGGATCGACTGGCGGCGTCCGGACTGGGGTGCGCCGCCGGCACGGGTGGGGTGATTTACCCCTCTAATTCCCTTTGTTTTATTGGCTTTTGACGACACGGCGTGGTATTTGTCGGCATGTCCGAAGACGCCGACATTCTCACCGATGACCCCACCGTTCTGAAGGCGATGATCGTCGCGCTTCAGACGGAGAATGCGCGCATGTCGGCCACGCTTCAGGCCCACGAACAGCTGGTCCAGGCGCTGCGCCTGCGGATCGCCAGGTTGCAGAAACAGGCTTTCGGCAAGTCCTCGGAGAAGATCGAACGGGAGATCGCCCAGCTCGAGCTGGCGCTGGAAGACCTGCTGATAGCCGTCGCCGAACAGCGCAATGAACCGGCTGGCGAAGCGGATGCCGAACCTCCCGCCGCCGATGCCGGATCCGCTGAGGTGAAGCCCCGCCGCAGGCCCCGGGTCTCCGACGAGACCCCGCGGGAGCGACGGGAACTCGACCCCGGCACCTGCTGTCCTGATTGCGGCGGTGACCTTCGCGTGGTCGGCGAGGACGTGAGCGAGCTTCTCGACATGGTCGCCGCGCAGATGAAGGTCATCGAGATCGCACGGGTGAAGAAGTCCTGCCGCCGCTGCGAGAGGATGGTGCAGCCCGCGGCGCCAAGCCGCCCGATTCCGGGCAGCATGGCCGGACCGGGCCTGTTGGCGCATGTGCTGGTCTCCAAGTTCGATGACCATGTCCCGCTCTATCGCCTCAACGAGATCTACGCGCGCATGGGTGCGGACGTGCCCGACAGCACACTGCTGGACTGGTGCGGCCGGGCGATGAAGGTGCTCGCGCCGATCATCGAGAGGATCGAGGCCGAAGTCATGGCGGCGCCCGTGCTGCATGCGGACGACACGCCAATCCGCGTCCTGGACCGCTCCCGTCGCGACCGCGGCCTCGGCAAGGGGGTCAAGCAGGGGCGGGTCTGGGCCTATGTCTCCGACCAGAGGCCCTGGGCCGGCACGGCGCCGCCAGGCGTGGTCTACCGCTTCTCGCCGGACCGGAAAGGCGAGCATCCGCGTCAGCACCTGCAAAACAGCAGCGGTATCCTTCAGGCGGACGCCTATGCAGGCTTTGGCCAGCTCTACGAGCGCCGCGCGGACGGCAGCAGCCAGTTCCGTGAGGCGGCCTGCTGGGCACATCTGCGGCGTGACTTTCACGATGTCTGGGAGGCCACGAAGTCCGAGATCGCGCGGGAGGCGCTCGACCGGATCGGGAAGCTCTACGATGTCGAACGGCGGATCGCCGGCCAACCCGCCGACCTGCGCAAGGCCGCACGGGAGCAGCACTCCCGCCCCCAGGTCGACGCCTTCAAGGCATGGGCCGAGGCCCAGCTGGCGCGCATCCCAGGCAAGGGCGATCTCGCGAAGGCCTTCCGCTACGGGCTCTCCCGCTGGCCCTCATTCGAACTGTTCCTCGAGGATGGTCGCATCGGGATCGATAACAACCCGGCCGAGCGCGCCATGCGCCCGATCGGCGTTGGCCGCCGCAACTGGCTCTTCGCTGGCTCCGACAGCGGCGGGGAAACCCTCGCCCGGGCCATGACCCTGATCGAGACGGCGAAGATGAGCGGGCTGGACCCGCAAGCGTGGCTTGCTGATGTCCTCGACCGTATCCACGATCACAAGATCAACCGCCTCGACGAACTGCTCCCGTGGAACTGGAAGTCGTAGGATCAGGCGACGGTATCAACCGG
>NZOF01000091.1 GCA_002695185.1 Erythrobacter sp. | reverse complement strand
TGATCGAGCGAACGCAGGAACGCTTCGGCTTGTGGCCCGAGCGGCTTGTAGCCGACACAGCTTATGGCTCGGCGCCGAACCTTGCATGGTTGGTCGAGGACAAGGGCATCGAGCCCCATATCCCCGTGTTCGATAAGTCTGCACGCAGCGACGGCACCCTTGCGCGGTCCGACTTTGCCTATGACGCCGAGGACGACAGTTATCTCTGCCCGGGCGGCAGGCGGCTGAGACCATCCAACCGCAACTTCAAGACAGCGCGACCGCGGGTCAATGCCGATGGCTTCATCCGCTACCGTGCGAGCCAGAAGGACTGCCAGGCTTGCAGTCTCAAGCAGCACTGCGCACCGCGCACGACGACCCGCAAGATCATGCGATCGGTCCACGAAGGCGCACGCGACCTGGCACGCGATATCTCCAGAAGCGACGCCTATCTCGTCTCACGTCGCCAGCAAAGAAGGTCGAGATGCTCTTTGCGCACCTCAAGCGGATCCTGAAACTGGACCGCTTGCGTCTGCGGGGTCCCAACGGAGCAAAAGATGAGTTCCACCTCGCCGCCGCAGCCCAGAACCTACGGAAACTTGCCAAGATGCGGCCCATGCCGGGCCTCGCCACCGCCTGAGAGAGGCAGCGACCTCACTCGCCCTCGGTCCAGAACCTTAAACCAGCGCAGCCAGCGGCGACTTTTTCAACGGAATAGGGCCGAGAACGGACTGTCAGCTTTGGAGCGGCTGCTTGTGTCAGCGGACGTTTAACCGCTTGGCAGAGCCGGCGCGGACTCACGAACAATCAGCTGCACCGGGAGAGTAGATGTGGCTGCCTCCTGGCCCTTCATGCGCATGAAGAGGTGATCCACCAGTGTGGCCGCGATCCGCGGGAAATCTTGGCGCACTGTAGTCAGGCTCGGTCGTGACTGTGCTGCGATGTCACTATCGTCGAAGCCTACAACCGCCACATCCTCCGGACACGACCTGCCTGCATCCTCGATAGCTTTGATTACCGACAGAGCTATGCCATCCGAAGCGGCAAAGACGGCGTCGAACGAGAGGCCACCTGCCAGAGCCTTGCTAACCTCTTCGTATGCGGAACTGCCCGTGAAGTGCGCAGGCAATACGAGCCCTTCGTCGAGCTCGTGTCCATTGTCTTCGAGCGATTGACGAAAGCCGGCGAGGCGTAGGTCAATCTGCGGGAGTTCGGCCGGACCGACAAACAAGATGCGACGTCGACCTGAGTGAAATAGATGATCGGCAGCCAGTCGACCGCCTTCAAGATTGTCCGATCCGATGGAGCAGTAGATCTGCGCCGGCAGCGGAGCTCCGAAGACCACCAGCGGAAGGAAGTTCCTCGCGGCGGCGTTCAGTGCGTCGTGCTGGTCGCTTTGTCCGACTATCACCAAGCCGTCAGCGCGCTGGGATCTGATTAGGTTGTCCAACCAGGACGCATCGGGCGAAGGCTCACGGACCAGCAGAATATCGTATCCGCGCTTGGAGATTTCGTCGGCAAGGTGGCCGAACAGGCGCAAGAAGAACGGGTCGGAAATCAGCTGCTCGCGCTCGTGTCCCAACGGCACGGCGACGGCAATGGTCTGCGTCTGGCTTTGCCTCAAGCTTCGAGCTGAGCGGTTGATCACATAGCCGTGCTCACTGGCGACCGCTTGTATTGCCTTCCTAGTCTTTTCCGGAATTGTCGGATGGTCTGCCAAAGCCCGCGAAACTGTCGACGTTGAGACGCCGGCAATCTGCGCAATGTCCGACATCTTCATCGCTCGACCAGCGAGGCGCCCCGGAGACTTAAAGCTCATTAAACCCACTCATGTTGTGCGACAGACCACGCTAACGATTGCGTAGCCGCAGTGATCTGATTCCACCCCCTTTGTCTACGGCCAGGTTGGCGCTTGCTGGTCCACCTTCATCGCCTTTTGAAACCCCGTTCGAGCTCTGCACCGATCCAGATATGCACGCACATTCGGGCCAAAGCCATCTCCCAGTCCGACAGCCGTGTCCGCCAGGTGCAGCGCGTATGCGATTGCAACGTCGGCGATGGTGAACCGGCCCGCGCACAGCCATTGTCGATCCTCGAGCGCCCCCTCCACAGATCGAAGGCGGCCGAAGAACCATTTCTCATAATCCGAAGCTGACTGCTCGTTTCGGCGTTCTTCCGGCTCAAGCTGGCGATAGCGGAGGACGATCGTCTGCGGGAAAGTCAGAGTTGCGTCGCTAAAAAACAGCCAATTCAAGAACTGCGGAAAATCCGTCTCGTCGGATCCTAGCGCTAGAGTTGTCGGACCATAGCGTGTGGTCAGGTAGAGGCAGATCCCGGTGGACTCACTCATCCGGGCATCGCCATCAATCAGATAGGGGACGGTGCCGAGCGGATTGATTTCGAAGTAGGATTTGTCGAGCGCTCTAGGAGGGAATGGCAGCAACACAGGCTCGTATTCCAGCCCAAGCTCCTCAAGCGTCCAGAGTGGGCGCAAAGACCGCGCCCCTTTGCAGTGATAGAGTTTAAGCACAAACTAAACTCTTCGACTTTCATAAGTCGTTGGCGCATCTGTCTCAGCAAGATCCTGAGCGACAATATCCCGCAAGAGGTGCTTCTGAACCTTGCCGGTGACCGTCATCGGGAAGGAGTCGAAGAAACGCACATAACGTGGAACTTTGTAGTGTGCGATCTGTCCTCGGCAGAACTCAATCACCTGGTGCGCAGTCAATGCCGAACCATTGCGGGGCCGGATGCACGCACAAATCTCCTCCCCGAACTTCTCATCTGCAACGCCGACTACCTGAACGTCCTCGACAGCTTCATGTCGATAGAGATACTCTTCGATCTCACGCGGGTAGATGTTCTCTCCTCCGCGAATGATCATGTCCTTGGCGCGCCCGACGATCCGGCCATACCCTTGCTCATCGATGACAGCCAAGTCGCCGGTGTGCATCCAGCCGTCCTGGATCGCCTCGGCGGTCAGCTCAGGCTCATCCCAGTAGCCAAGCATCACTGAATATCCGCGGGTGCACAGTTCCCCCGGCATACCGCGCGAAACGATCTCCCGCGTTTCCGGGTCGACGATTTTGACGTCGAGGTGCGGTTGGACCCTGCCAATAGTAGATACGCGCCGCTCCACCGGGTCACTGGTCGACGACTGGAAGCTGACGGGGCTTGTCTCCGTCATGCCGTAGGCGACCCCAACGTCGCGCATGTTCATGCGCTCCATCACCTTGGTCATGACTTCTATGGGACAGGGGGCGCCCGCCATGATCCCAGTCCGCAAAGATGTGAGATCGAACTTGGCGAAGGTTGGATGCTCAAGTTCCGCAATGAACATTGTGGGCACGCCATGCAGTGCTGTGCAGCGTTCCGCTTCGATCGCTTGGAGCACCGCGTGGGGCTCAAATCCCGCTGATGGGTAGACCATGGTTGCGCCATGAAGGGCGCACGCCAAGTTGCTCATCACCATCCCGAAGCAGTGGTAAAGCGGCACCGGGACACAGAGCCGATCCCCCTCGGTCAGCCCCATCGCGATCCCGCAGAAGTAGGCATTATTGACCACGTTCCGATGCGAAAGGGTTGCGCCCTTCGGCAATCCGGTCGTCCCGCTGGTGAATTGGATATTGATCGCATCATTGCGATCTAATTGTGCTCCGACTGCATCGAGATTCGTCTGCCGGTCTTCACGTCCAAGGGCGCATACCTCGCCGAAGTTCTTCCAGCCGCGGCGCGGAGACCCGCCAATCTTGATGATGTGCTGGAGGCTGGGAAGCCGGTCATCCACCAGACCGCCGGTTTGGCGGCCGAAGTTCGGAATCAGCTCCTCGACCATTCCAACATAGTCACTGGACTTGAAACTCTCTGCGCACACCAGCGCCTTCACACCGACCTTGCGCAAAGTGTATTCAAGCTCAGTGACTCGGTATGCGGGATTGATGTTCACCAGGATGATCCCGGCACGCGCCGTGGCAAACTGCGCGATCGTCCACTCGGCACAGTTGGGAGCCCACACGCCCACCCGGTCGCCTCGCTCGATCCCCAAGGCCAGCAAGCCAAGGGCGAAACAATCTGCCAAGTCCTTGAGGTCAGCCCAAGAAAGACGAACATCCTGGTGCCGCGACACAAGCGCGAGTTCATCCGGCCATCGTTGCGCGGCGCCTAGCAGCACCTCGCCTATGGTGATCTCAAGCAGCGGCGGCTCCTTCACGCCAATGACGTGACTGATGGTTCCTGTGCTCATCTTCGATCCTCTGAGATCACGCTTTGGCTGCGGCGGTGAATGTAGTGGATTCCGCCTCGATCCTACGCTCAGCAAGGCTTGTAAGAATTTGCTCGTGCCGCAAACGATCAATCTTGTAGCGCGACAGGAACGGGAGCGAGGCGAGAACGATAATGGCGGCCCCAGGCCCCCAAAGCAGCCCTACCGCGGTCGAAATGTCATGTGGGACGGCTTCCGGTCCACTTCCTTCCGGCGGCGCCGCAAAGCCAACTAGTTGGAGGCCGACGCCCGCGATGAATGCGCCAAGCCCTGTAGCGGCCTTAGCCCCGATCATCAGTGCAGCGGCGTAAAGGGCTTCTCGGCGAACTCCGAACAAGTGGTCATGTTCGTCTACCGCGTCAGCGATCATCGAATAAAAGCAGACGAAGCAGAACGCACCACACGCACCAAATAGCAGACCACTAACAGCGACTAACCCGATACTGAACGGTGATCCTGGCGCGACCACGTCCGCCGCAACAGGCATCGTCGCGAGGATCTGGTAGACGCCTAGCAAGGCTACTGCCCCGACCACCCCGTTCCGTTTCTCGACCTTCTTGAGCAACAAGCCGGCCGCGAGAGTGCCGAGCAACATTCCAAGTGGTAGGACGAGAAGCGGAAGCTGGATTAGCGTAGTGGGCAATCCCCAGAAGTAGCGGAAGGCATGAAGGTTGAGCGTGAGGCTAACGCCTTGCCCTACGAGAACCAGCACAGCGCCCACAAATAGTGGCAGAAACGAAGGATTGCGAAGCAGTTGAAGCAGATCGGTGAAGAAGCCGGGCCGACCCGCTGCATCGCTCAGCAGCGGCGAGGGGAGCGCAGCAGCCTCGCGGAAGATTCCGAAGACGCAAGACCAGCCGAATCCGCCGATTAGAAGCGTCAGAAGAATGCCCAACCAGGTGTAAGCACTGCGCGACTGGAGGGCACCTTCGGCAGCGAAGATCAGCATGAATGCCGGGAGCAGAGCGGCTGCGGTTCCGATGACGATGAACAGCGCACGAAAGGTGCTGATCACCGAACGTTCTGAGTAATCGTCGGTAAACTCCGCAGTGAGGGCCGAGTGTGGCAGCGCGAATACTGATAGCCCGACGCGGAGGCTGACATTCAGAGCCAGTGCGCTAACGTAGAGGGTAAGCTGCGATAATCCGGCGGGGAGGTTGAAGAGAAAAAAAGCTGCGATCATCATCGGCAGCAAGGCCCCTGCCATGAAGGGAAGCCTTCTTCCCCAACGCGACTGCCACTGGTCTGAAAGCCGCCCGATATAAGGGTCGAGCAATCCGTCGATCACGAGCGACAAAAGAAAAATGCTGCCGGCGGCAGAGCCGGACATCCCGCACACGGCGGTGAGGTAGAATAGCAGGAACGTGTTGACGCCTGCTTGGACGACGGCGTCGACCGCCTGGCCGCTTCCGTAAAACAGCTTCGTTTTCAGGCGGACCGATTTGTAGTCCGGGCCGCCCTTTGCATCGGCGATCATTTTGCGCTCTCCCAAGCGACCATTGTGGCATCGGTGTAACAGCATATTGACAGATACACAATCGATTGCATAAACGTTTGTGCAAACGATTGCGCCAGACAGTCGAGTCGCCTCATCAGGCTCCAAGAGGAGAGGATTTAAATGACACGCTTCTATGTCACCGCGCTCGCCGGGGTTGCGCCGGTAGCGCTACTCGCGTCTGCATCAGCTCACGCCCAGGACCAGCAGCCACCAAGCGATGCGGCGTCTCCCGCGGAGGATGCGTCAGCCGAGGATAACGTGATCGTGGTCACCGCGACACGCCAAGGCGCACAGACACTGCAAGATGTGCCCCTTGCCATCCAGGCGTTTACTGGCGAGCAACTGCAAGAGCGCGGGATTCAAGAAACGACCGATCTGGTGACCTCCATTCCGGGGGCATCGGTGGGGGAGCAGGTAGGCTCTGTCATCAAGACGTTCAGCTTGCGCGGAGTGGGTGCTGCCGGTGGCGTCGGCGACTCTCCGATCGGCTACTATATCGACGATGTCCCATTCGCGATTCCCAACTTGCCGCTCGCCCCGCCGCTCCGCTTTGTTGACATCGAACGGATCGAAGTTTTGCGAGGCCCCCAGGGCACGCTTTACGGTCAGGGATCGGCTGGTGGCACCATCATCTATCACACGCGCGACCCCGATCTTGATCGGGTCACCGCAAGGGGTGAGACCTTCATCGCCACGATGGATGATGCGAGCGATCTGAACTTTGGCGTTTCCGGTGCGGTTTCTGTTCCACTCGTTGCTGGGAAGCTCGCGGTTCGGGTGAGCGGCGGTTACGACAAGCGCGCGGGCTACATCGATGTTTACTCCGACACGCCTGCGACCGGTCCTTTGTTTGAGAAAGATGCGAATGACATCACCAACAAGGATCTGCGCGCAGTCGTTCTATGGCAACCCAACGATTCGCTGAGCGTGCGCGCACAGGCAGCCCACTGGGAGCCGGAACAGGACTTTACTCAAAGCATCAACTCCCTTGACCCACCGCAGCAGTTTTTCAGCGGCAGCACTCGCGGTTACGAACGAGGCAACTTCGACCTCTACAGTCTTTCTGTCGAGTATGACGCTGGGTTCGCGGTCCTCAGCAGCTCGACGAGCTACCTCGATGCTGAGTTCGGCTACCTCACGGGGCAGACCTTCGGCCCTCTCGGCACGGGAAGTCTCTTCAATGGCTATGACGCGCATAGCTTCGCCCAAGAAGTTCAACTCCGCTCAAGCGACGGGCCCTTCAACTGGCTCGTCGGCGGCTTCTTCCAGGATGCCAAAGGCGTATTTTCGTTCGATGCCAATCTGACCGCTTTGGTCATTAGCGGGTTTAATGACACGCGCACACGCAACTACTCGGCGTTCGGCGAGATCAGCTACGAGCTGTTCGGCGGAAAGGTGGTGCCGCTCGTCGGGATCCGCTTTTTCAAGGACAACCGGCGCTTCAATGCCGACTCAATCCTGACTGGCAGCGGATCGGGGCAGACCAAGCCGGACAAGCTCACTTGGCGCGCCAACCTTTCGTTCTATCCCACAGACGACCTGACCGCATTCGTGACGGTCAGCACTGGCTTCCGCAGTGGCATCACGCAAACTCCATTCCAAGCTGGCTTGGTCGAGCTTTCAGGCATCCCCTCCGCTATCGCTTTGGATCCCGACACGCTTACCAACTACGAGGCGGGGCTGAAAGCTCGCCTTGCCGATGGCAGACTCCAGGTCGGCCTCAATGTCTATCACATTGACTTTGACGACCTGCAGTTTGGATTGACCCCGTTCGGCGTCGCTGCGTTCTCAAACGTGGGGCAAGCGAAGACGACGGGCGTCGACGCAGAGATCCGTTGGCAAACTCCGCTGGAGGGCCTGAACCTCGGTGCCATTGCCAACTGGAACGACAGCGAGTTCGGCGAGGTGTTCCCTGCGGTTACGGTAGCGCTGCCGAACATTGCTGAGGGAGAGCGGCTTAGCAGCACGGCAGACTACAACTACCGTCTCGACGCAGATTTTGAGCGGCCGATCAGTGACAGTCTGCGCTTCTTTTGGAACGGCTCAGCCGCGCGAATTGGCACCCGCGTAATGTATGACGGCTACGTCGTCCCGGCCTATTCGCTCTACAATGCCAATCTTGGCGTTCGCACCGACACCTGGGAGCTGGCGCTGTTCGGCGAGAACCTCGCAGACGAACGCGGACCGAGCTTTGTGCGCAATAGCCTGCTCTTCGCCGGTCCGTATCCGCGCACTATTGGCCTGCGCCTGCGCGCGAACTTTGATTGAACCAAT
>NZOF01000090.1 GCA_002695185.1 Erythrobacter sp. | reverse complement strand
TGCTGCTCGACGTGACCCCGCTTTCGCTGGGCATCGAAACGCTTGGCGGCATCATGACCAAGATGATCGATCGCAACACCACGATCCCGACCAAGAAGAGCCAGACCTACTCGACTGCCGAGGACAACCAGCAGGCGGTTACGATCCGCGTGTTCCAGGGCGAACGCGAAATGGCGCAGGACAATAAGATGCTTGGCCAGTTTGACCTGGTAGGCATTCCTCCCGCACCGCGCGGCGTTCCCCAGATCGAAGTGACCTTCGACATCGATGCCAACGGCATCGTGAACGTCTCGGCCAAGGACAAGGGCACCGGCAAGGAACAGCAGATCCGTATCCAGGCATCTGGCGGCCTGTCCGATAGCGACATCGATCAGATGGTGCAGGATGCAGAGAAGTTTGCGGACGAAGACAAGAAGCGCCGCGAAAGTGCAGAGGCACGCAATCAGGCCGATAGCCTCGTTCATGCGACGGAGAAGCAGCTCGAAGAGCATGGCGACAAGATCGATGCTTCGCTGAAGAGCGAAGTTGAAGAAAAGGTCGCAGCACTCAAGACCGCGCTTGAAGGTGACGATGCCGATGACATCAATGCCAAGGCCCAGGACCTTTCGCAGAGTGCGATGAAGATGGGCCAGTCGATCTACGAGCAGGAACAGGCAAATGCCGCATCCGATGCTCCGACCGATGGCGCAGCTGCCGGAAGCGAAGGCGGTTCGGAAGAAGAAGTCGTCGATGCCGAATTCTCGGAAGTCGACGAAGACGCGAAGAACTGAGACGCCTCATGAAAACCATACCCCCGCCGGTGCCAAGCTCCGGTGGGGGTAAGTTTTAGGGCGGGGAAAGTTATGTCAGCTACCGAAATCGATTTTTACGAAGTGCTTGGCGTCAGCCGTGATGCAGACGGCGCCACCATCAAGAGCGCCTATCGCAAGCTTGCGATGAAGCATCATCCGGATCGCAATCCGGGGTGCACCGAAAGCGAGAACAAGTTCAAGGCGATCAGCGTCGCTTACGACTGTCTCAAGGATCCGCAGAAGCGCGCTGCCTATGATCAGTATGGCCACGCCGCTTTTCAGAACGGTGGCCCCGGAGGCGCGCATGGTAATGCCGACTTCGGCGATATTGGCGATATATTCGAGACGATTTTCGGGTCTGCCTTTGGCGGCGGTGCCGGTGGCCGTGCGCGTCCGCGCCGTGGAGCCGATCTGCGCTATGACATGCAGATCGGGCTGGAAGAGGCCTTTCATGGCAAATCCACCGAAATCGAAATTGAGGTCAGCAAGTCCTGCGACACCTGTCACGGATCGGGCGCACAGCCCGGGACGCATGCGCGGACCTGCAACCTGTGCGGCGGGCAGGGTAATGTTCGCGCAAAACAGGGCTTTTTCGTAGTCGAACGCCCATGTCCCAATTGTCACGGTGCGGGCGAAGTCATTACTTCACCCTGTCGCGACTGCCGCGGCGAAGGGCGGATCGACGTTCCGCAGAAGCTCGAAGTCGACATTCCTCCCGGCGTAGATACCGGGACGAGGATACGGCTTTCCGGCAAGGGCGAGGCAGGGCCTCGCGGTGCTCCCTCGGGAGACCTTTACATCTTTGTACACGTGAAGCCTCACGAGATATTCCAGCGTGAAGGCACGACGCTGGCAACGCGCGTTCCGATCAGCTTTACCAAAGCAGCGCTGGGTGGATCGATCGAGATCCCCGGCCTGGATGGAGAAGAACTGACTCTCGAAATCCCCGCCGGTATTCAGTCGGGTAAGCAATTGCGCCAACGCGGCGCAGGCATGCCTGTCCTTCAAGGACGTGGGCGGGGTGATATGGTCGTAGAGATCGCGGTCGAAACGCCTACCAGGCTCTCCAAGGAACAGCGCGCTCTGCTGGAGCAGTTCCAGGAACTGGAAACGGGCGACGAATGTCCGCAAAGCCAAGGCTTTTTTGAAAAGATCAAGACGGCGTTTGGCGCCTGATCAATCGGCGAGGCGTTCCTTCACCTCGCTTCTGATTTGGTTGAGGAGTCTCGCCCCGCAACGCTTCGCCGCGTCTTCTTCGTCAAGTATGGCAAGGAAGGCGCGGCGTTTGAACGTGCGTGAGGTCCGCAAATCTTCCAACTGACCCGCAGTGGACAGGACCAGGTCGATCATTCTCTCCGCCCCATGTAGGCGGCCCCACAAGTAATCGTTTTCGCGATAGGCTCGGCTGAAGAATGCGCCGAAATTATAGAACTCCACACCACGTAAGGTTGCCCGGGTGCCCCCGTCGCGAATGCTTTTCGCATCGTCGGGACTGATCCGGTCGACCTTGACCGGATCGAACTCTGTTAGCCCTTCGTTGCGCAGCAAGGGTAGCGTTGCGACATCGTAAAATGGAAACCCCAGATAAGCGAATAGCATCCGCCGTTTGAGATTGGCCGGCATAGGCTCAAGCGTCTCCGCCAGCATTTCTTCTGCCTGATTATCGGTCTCAATCAGCAGGCGCCGCTGCTCGATGAAATCGAGTACGGCGCCCGGCTCGGCCAGAACATCTTGAGCAACGGCGGCAAACTCGTCTCCCAATGAGGCCGCGCCTTCCTTTTCGAAATAAAGCGCCATGATCTTGAATATCGCGTCCCGGCCAACCTCTAGCGCCTCGTCTGAAATTTCGGGATCGGCTTCCCAATCCCTGGCCAGACGTCGCGCCAGCAATCGAAGGCGCCGGATGCGGAAACCGATATCATGCTCCCGCAGAAAAGTGATCGCTTCATCTGTTGCGCCTCCCGAGGGGGCCGAAAGGCTCGATAACCCACGCTGAGCCAGTTCGCGCCGGATGGCGGCTTCGATAGGCGCAGCATCCGGCAGGTGCAGCGCAGGCGCTGCATCCCAGACCAGCCCGGCAATCCGGGACACGATCCCGCTCAGCTTCGCCTGCGCATAAGCATGAAAAGCATAGCCAGCCTGGTTCGCCGCAGCATCTTGGGCTTTCTGACGCCAGTTCTTCAGCCGCTTTACCGTAGGCCTGTCGAGGAACAGTGTGCGACCGAACAGTCGGTCGACCGCGCTCTCGACATCTGGTCGCAGCGCCGCAACGATGCGCGAAAGGCGCTCGGCCTCGCGGCTCTGTTCTTCAAGCTGCTCAAGATTGTCACGGATAGGTTGTTCGCGCGGGATTGTGGAGAGCGATCCGAAAATGGCAGAGAAGAAGCCCACTTCCCCCGCTTCCATGTCGCGCCGATGCGCATATCGATCGGGTCGCGGATCTACGTAGACAAAGCGCCGGTCGACTTCGCGCTGGGCAGGGCGCCCGCGAAGAGCCGCCATCGCGCCGCCGAACGGCTTGTTCACCAGTACCGATCCGTCGATCAGTGAAACCTTCTCGGTATCGCCATGCATCACATGCACGGGCATGATCCGCTCCAGAAACGCATCGCGTCCCTCCCATTTCCGCCCGGTCTCATCCGCGAGGCGATCGATTTCATCAAGCCGCAGGGGAGGGAACGCTCCGGGAAAGCTAGCGGTGGCCCGCGCCGACATCACGAGCTCAAGAGTATCGGCAAGATTCTGCCCGCCAGCAGACGGGGTTTTGCGCCTGATCGCGATCGGCAGCCTGTGCTCGGTATCTTCGACCACCTCCGGACTGTGCAGCCGCAGCAATTCCAGATAGCCGTAGAAGTCGGTCGCCGTGACAAAAAGATCGAGGGGGTGGTTAGGCGGAAGCAAGGGTGCTTCGATTTTGGTAGCGGCCATGGCCGTAAGCGCCTGTTCGAGCAGGCGCGAGAAACCGAGACCGGAAAAGGGAGGTTCAAACCAGCGGCCCCTGATCAAATGCGATACCTTGCGCCGCACTTCGTCGCGCGTTTCGGGTGCAACCTCACTCGATATTTCGTTACCCGGGCGATTGAGAAGCCAGGAAGCGAGCGGCTGAGCCCAAATTTTCCCGCCTCTCCAGCGCAGTTTCGCGCCCGGATCGGTCAGCCGATCGACATCAGCCATCTCCAGCCAAAGGTCCGTTAGCGGCTCAAGACTTTGTCCTGAATAAATCGCCTGCGCGAGGAAAATCGCATTAATGCCCCCAGCGCTTGCTCCACTCATGATGTCGGGAATTATGCGCAGACGCAGTGCGCCATCCTCTTCTACCTGGCGCAGGAGATCACGGTAGACCTGGTGGACGCCGCCTCGATCACCGGAAGAGGCATGAAAGTCGCGGCTTGCCCGCGCGAGCTGCCATAGTTCGCGCGTGACACCATGCATGTAGACGGCCAGACTGACGCCGCCATAGCAGACGAGCGCGATCCTGAGTTCCTTTTGCCGCATCGCTATTGCTTGTGCACAGTACCGCACGGGAAAGCAATTGCGTTCCGGAAATGTTCTGTTAGTTGAACGGCCATGGCCAAGCCGAAGAAACGCTATATCTGCCAGGCGTGCGGATCGGTGTCCCACCGCTGGCAGGGGCAATGCGCCGATTGCGCTGAATGGAACACGCTGGTCGAAGAAGCGCCCGCGACCGTTTTCTCGCTCAAACACGATCTGTCGAGTGGCGGCAGGGCAGTAGAGTTCGTAGATCTGGACAAACCCGGCGAAATGCCCGTTCGCCAGAAGACCGGCCTTGCAGAGTTCGACCGTGCTCTGGGCGGCGGGTTGGTACCCGGCAGCGCTATCCTCATGGGCGGCGATCCGGGCATCGGGAAGTCGACATTGCTGCTTCAGGCCGCGGCAAAGGTCGCCCGCGAAGGACATAGTGTTGCTTACGTCAGCGGCGAGGAGGCTTCAGGGCAGGTTCGAATGCGCGCTGCGCGGCTGGGTCTTTCCGATGCGCCAGTGAAGCTGGCTGCGGCCACCGGCGTCCGCGATATTCTGACGACACTGGGTCAGATGGAAACGCCGAAGTTCCTGGTCATCGACTCCATCCAGACGATGCATTCCGACACGATCGAGGGCGCGCCGGGGACGGTCAGCCAGGTCCGCGGCTGTGCATTCGAACTAATCCGCTATGCCAAAGAAAATGGTGTTGCGCTGGTGCTGGTCGGTCACGTGACCAAGGATGGCAATATCGCTGGCCCTCGCGTGCTCGAGCACATGGTCGACGTGGTCATGAGCTTCGAAGGGGAGCGCAGCCATCAATACCGTATTCTGCGAGCGCTCAAGAACCGCTTCGGCGCGGTCGACGAGATCGGTGTCTTCTCGATGGAAGGGGAAGGGCTGGAAGAAGTCGAAAACCCTTCGATGCTTTTCCTGTCCGGGCGTGAGCAACCTATGGCCGGTAGTTCGGTCTTTCCCGCCATGGAAGGAACTCGCCCGGTACTAGTGGAAATTCAGGCTCTGATCGTCCGATTGCAATCGGGTGCGACCCCTCGCCGAGCTGTGGTCGGCTGGGACAATGGGCGGTTGGCGATGCTGCTTGCGGTTCTTGAATCGCGCTGCGGCCTCTCCTTCAGTTCGGCCGAGGTCTATCTCAATGTCGCCGGCGGTTATCGCCTCTCCGACCCGGCAGCCGATCTGGCCGTGGCTGCCGCTCTGGTCAGCGCGTTGGCAGACAAAGCTCTACCGGAACGCAGCGTGTGGCTGGGCGAAGTAAGCCTTGCTGGCGAAGTCCGCCCTGTCGCCCACGGCGGAGTGCGCCTCCGAGAAGCGGCAAAGCTCGGTTTCGATCGTGGTTACGGTCCCGCTGATCCGAAGAATAGCGCCTCAAAGCTGCGCTATGAAGGCTTGGGACAATTGGCGAACCTCGTTGACCGGGTGATGAGCAGTTAATAAACCGCTCAGTTCTTGGGGTTAAAGGGCCGGTATGACGGGTTTCGATCTTCTTGTTCTGCTGATTGTTGGCGTAGCTGCCATTGGTGGGTTCCTGCGGGGCTTTCTGCAGGAAGTTCTGTCCTTGGGGGCCTGGATCCTTGCAGCCCTCGCTATTCGCTATCTGCATACGCCGTTGACCGTTCAGCTACAGGATTTCATTGGCGCCAACGTCACCACCTCGGTCCTGGCTTTTACCTTTCTTTTGCTCATCCCCTACGCGGCCATGAAGGTCATCGCGAACAATGTCGGCAGGGCGTCACGCGGCTCGCTGCTCGGACCGATTGACCGCGTTCTCGGTTTCGGTTTTGGTGCCCTGAAGGGCCTCATCATCGTGATCATCGCCTTCTCGGTGCTTGTCCTGGGTTACGATTCCGTATGGGATTATCGCGGGCGGCCCACATGGATGACAACCGCTCATAGCTATGAACTGATCGATTCCGGATCGCGCTCGATGGTGGAAGTGCTCGCGCAGCGGCGCGCCAAGCTACGTGAAGAAAGCAGCGATAATTCAGATGCCGGAGCCTAATCAGGATGAGCGAAAGCCCAAAAGGTGCTTTATATACGCCTGACCTGCTGGCTCTGGCAGTCGAACTCGCAGGCAAACCATATGATGAAACCGCGCCTCTCAAAGGGCAAGCGCGCTCACGTAGCTGTGGAAGCGTGATCCGGATCTCCAGTTTTCCGGGAATGTCCAATGTGGGATTACAAGCGCAGGCCTGTGCGGTTGGACAGGGTGCTGCGGCCATTTTCCTCCGGCATGCCGAAGGACGATCGCAGTCGGAAATTGCGGATACGCTTGCTTCGCTCAATAGCTGGTTAAGTGAAAATGGCCCGCTGCCATCATGGCCCGATCTCGACAAAATCGAGGTTGCGCGGGAATTTCCCGGTCGCCACGGGGCAATCCTGCTCCCCTGGCACGCTGCCCTGGACGCGCTTTCCAAGTCCGACGACCAGCGCTAGACCGCCCTTTCAAGTCTCAGGGAGAGGGTGAAGAATGACAGGCGCAGTTGCCGCCCAGAGGGAGCCGACCGACAAGGAAATTCGCCTCGTCATCGCGGCTAGCAGTGCGGGTACTATTTTCGAATGGTACGATTTCTTCATCTACGGCACTCTTGCCGGGCTGATCGGTGCAGCCTTCTTCCCCAGTGGAAACGAAACTCTGCAGATCCTGTTGGTCTGGGCAGGCTTCGCCGTGGGCTTCGGCTTTCGACCGCTGGGCGCCATTCTGTTCGGCTTTCTCGGCGATCGATTGGGCCGCAAATACACCTTTCTCGTTACCGTAACTCTGATGGGAATTGCGACCGCAGGCGTCGGGATGATCCCTGGCGCGGCGAGCATCGGTATCGCCGCCCCCATCATCGTGATCGGGTTACGCATCCTTCAGGGTCTCGCCCTGGGCGGCGAATATGGCGGCGCGGCGATTTACGTCGCCGAGCATGCGCCCCCGGAAAAGCGAGGTTTCTATACCAGCTTTATCCAGGCGAGCGTGGTCGGCGGATTTGTCCTCTCGATCATCGTAGTGCTCGCATGCCGGGCGATCATACCGGCGGAAGACTTTGCGGAATGGGGCTGGCGCGTGCCGTTCCTCTTATCGATCGCGCTGCTTGCCATCTCGCTCTGGATGCGGCTCAAGCTGTCTGAAAGCCCGGTATTTCAGGCCATGAAAGAAGCGGGCGAAACCAGTGCAAACCCCTTCAAGGAAAGCCTGACTTATCCCGGTAACCCAAAGCGGATTTTCGTCGCCCTGTTCGGCATTACAGGGGTGCTCACCACCATCTGGTACACCGCGTTCTTTTCATCGCTGAGCTTCCTGCGACGCGACATGCGCGTAGACGAGACCACTGTTGAATGGATCCTGCTCATCGCTGGCCTGATCTCGATGAGCTTCTACGTCGTTATCGGCAAATGGTCGGACAGGGTGGGGCGCAAGAAGCCGATCGTTATCGGCGCAATCGCTGCTCTCGCGCTACTCTTTCCGATCTTCTGGGGAATGGGAAGTCTCGCCAATCCGGGTCTGGCACAGGCGGCGAGGGATAATCCGGTGGTTGTGAGCGGGCAGAACTGCACCACCGATCCCTTCGCCGAGCTGTTCGATCGCGATCAGAGTGGGTGCGGAAAACTTTTGGAAACGCTGACTGCGAGCGGTGTGGCGTATGATGTTGAAGACGCTGAAAAGCTCAGGCTTACGGTTGGTGGCGAGGAGATTGCCCTCGGTGCCAATTGGGCGGGAGACGCCGCGGCGCGGCGGGACGGGCTGCAGGATGCCCTGAGTGCCAGAGGGTTCGACTTTGCAAGACAAACGCCGCCGCTGATGAACCTTCTCGGCATCGGTGCGCTATTGCTTGTATGCGGCATGCTGTCCGCGCTTACCTATGGATCGGTTGCAGCCTTGCTGTGCGAGATGTTCCCCGCCAGAATACGATACAGTTCCATGTCCATCCCCTATCATATCGGCGCCGGTTACCTTGGCGGTTTTCTGCCGCTGATCGCAGGCATCATCGTGGCACGAACCGGAGATGTCTACGCGGGACTGTGGTACACGATGGCTGTCGTAGGCTTTGGACTTATCGTTGCCTGGTGGGGGCTACCTGACGGCCCGCCGCGCGATTTCGAGGAAGCGGCCGATGCGCCGCCGGTCTCGCCTGTCATACCATGATGAAAACTGCCTCTCCAACTCTTCGCCTCGATATCGATCGCGCCGCTTTGGCCCATAACTGGCGTGCACTCGACCGTCTTTCCGGCCACGCAAGGGCGGGGGCCGCGGTAAAGGCCGATTGCTATGGCTTGGGCGTGGACCATTGTGTGCCCACTCTGCGTGACGCAGGTTGCCGCGATTTCTTCGTGGCGCATTGGACCGAAGTCGCTCCGGTGCTGGAGCATGTACCAGCAAGTCAGATCGCCGTTCTGCATGGTCCGCTTGACGAAGGCGATGTCGCTTTCGCACGCGAGACGGGCGCACGTCCGGTTATCGATTCCCTGCGACAGGCAAAGCTCTGGATCGACGGCGGCGGCGGGCCCTGCCATCTGATGGTGGACAGCGGTATCAACCGGCTGGGCATTTCGCCGCACGAAATCTCCGATCCCTTGATCGAGGCACTCGATATCCAGGTCCTGCTAAGCCATCTGGCCTCTGCGGACGAGGATAGTCCGATGAATGCGCGGCAGCTCGCGATATTTCGCGATGCCGTCCAGCGCGTAAAGCACACGGAAGCCAGCCTTGTGAACAGCGCGGGCATCGCATTGGGCGCGGACTATCACTTCGATCTGTCACGACCCGGGCTTGCCCTTTATGGCGGCGTACCGCGACCGGAGCTCGCCCCACACATCCGGCAGGTAGCCTATCCTAAGGCGGCGATCATGCAGACCCGACGTCTGTTGAGCGGCGATACCGTGGGCTACAACGCCACTTATACAGCAACGGCCGACATGCGAGTGGGCGTCGTCTCGCTCGGCTATGCGGATGGCATTTTGCGAAGCTGGGGAGGAAGCGCATTCCGCAGCGGTGAAACAATCATCCCGATCCTCGGCAAGGTCTCGATGGACATGATCGTGGTCGATCTTTCCGATGCGCCCGCTGTAGGCGAGGGTGACTGGATCGAGCTGCCCTACCATCTTCCAGAGGCGCAGCAGCAAACCTCTCTTTCGCAATATGAATTGCTGACCGTCCTGGGCAACAGGTTCGCCCGTTAAGACGCGTGTTGCGTTGCACATTGTGCAAGTGCTAAGCTCTTTGCGCTGCACAAGACCTGCAGCTTGGGGAGAGAGCAAAACATGGCCAAGCGCACCGCCGAGGGCGAACCCATCATCATCAAGAAGTACGCCAACCGGCGGCTCTACAACACCGATACGTCTAGCTATATCACCCTCGATGATCTGGCCCTGATGGTGCGCGAGAATGTCGACTTCCAGGTCCTCGACGCGAAGACCGGTGACGATATCACCCATACCATCCTCACCCAGATAATCGTCGAAGAGGAAAGCCACGGAACGCAGCACATGCTGCCCGTCAGCTTTCTGCGCGATCTCATCTCCATGTACGGCAATTCTATGCAGTCGATGATGCCGAGCTACCTCGAAGCCAGCATGGCCCATTTCCGCAAGAACCGGGAAGAGCTCCAGTCGGCTTTCGCCAAGGGTATGGAATCCAACCCATTTGCCAAGATGGCCGAGGCGAATATCAAGATGATGCAGAATGCAGCCGAAGCCTTCATTCCCACCGCCCGCAAGACCGAGGAGGCGCCGCAAAAGACCGATGGCGACGATCTTGCCCAGATGCGCGAGCAGATGGCTGCCATGCAGAAGAAGCTCGACGAACTGGGCAAACAGGGCTGATCCCCGGAAAATCTTCTTTCGATCGAGCGCTGCGCTTGTCGAAGCGCCGCCCTTTTCTTTATGGGCGTCACCAGCAGTAAGGACGGGGTAGCGAAAGGCCGAGTGCGAGCGTATCTCGGGCCTGCCAGCGGCTCCGAGAAAAAGGTCCTAAATTCGATGTCCAAGATCCGCCACGCCCTCAATTCCCGCCGCGAAGACGATTTCGCCGCATGGTATCAGGAAGTCATCTCTGCCGCCGAAATGGCAGAGGAATCGGGTGTCCGTGGCTGCATGGTCATCCGGCCCTGGGGTTTCGGCATCTGGGAACGCATGCAGCGCCTGCTGGATGACCGGATCAAGGCGACGGGGCATGAGAACGCCTATTTCCCGCTGTTCATCCCGCTCTCCAATTTTGAGCGCGAGGCCGAGCATGTCGAAGGCTTCGCCAAGGAAATGGCGGTGGTCACGCACCATCGCCTGATCGCGGGCAAGGATGGCGGGCTGGTGCCCGATCCCGAAGCGAAGCTTGAAGAGCCGTTGGTCGTTCGCCCCACCTCGGAAACCATCATTGGCGATGCCATGGCACGCTGGGTGCAGAGCTGGCGCGATTTGCCGCTCAAGCTCAACCAGTGGGCCAATGTTGTGCGCTGGGAAATGCGCACCCGCATGTTCCTGCGCACCAGCGAATTCCTCTGGCAGGAAGGCCATACCGCCCATGCGGATGAGGTCGAGGCGAAGGAGCATACGCTCCGCATGCTCGAAGTCTATCGCGCCTTTGCCGATGAAGACCTCGCCCTGGCCGTGGTTCCGGGAGAAAAGCCCGAGAACGAGCGCTTCCCCGGCGCTGTGGAAACCTGGTCGATCGAAGCGATGATGCAGGACGGCAAGGCGCTTCAGGCGGGAACAAGCCACTACCTGGGGACCAATTTCGCCCAGGCGTCCGGCATCAAATATCAGAACCGCGAGGGCGGAGAGAGCCTGGCCCATACCACCAGCTGGGGCGTATCCACCCGCATGGTCGGCGGCGTCATCATGACGCATGGCGATGACGACGGCCTGCGCCTGCCGCCCAAGATCGCGCCGCAGCAGGTGGTGATCCTGCCCATGCTGCGTGACAAGCCAGAAGATCAGGCTTTGATCGACTATTGCGAGGCCCTGCGCGCCACACTTGCCAGCCAGCATGTGCTCGGCGAACCGCTGCGCGTCCTGCTCGACATCCGCCCCGGCAAGGCAGCGCAGAAGCGCTGGGATTATGTCCGCAAGGGTGCGCCGGTCATCGTTGAAGTTGGCGGGCGTGACATGGAAAACGGCGCCGTATCGCTGCTGCGCCGTGACCGGTTTTGGGATCAGGAAACCGGCAAGACCGCGTTCCAGACCCCGACGCGCGAAGTGGCCGGCCAGACCATACCCGATATTCTGGCCGACATGCAGAATGCGCTGCTTACCGAAGCGCAGGAACACCGCGATGCCAATATCACGCGCGGCGTCACCGACTTTGCCGAGGTGGAAAAGCATTTCAGTGCCTCGCGCTATCCCGGATGGGTGGAGGTCCAGTGGTCGAAACCCACCGGCGCGGCGCTGGAAAAGGTGGTCGAGCGGTTGAAGGAACACAAGCTCACCATCCGCAATGTGCCGATGAACAACGTGCCGGTCGATGGTGCATGCATCTTTACCGGCGAGCCGGCGGTCGAGCGGATCCTGCTGGCGAAGGCTTACTAAAGGCTGGTTCGGGGCCTCCGCCTTCTGGCGCTTCGCTACAGGAGGCCCCACCGCTGTAAGCAAACAGGCTCTTGTATTGCCTGCGTTTCGCGGCAAGACTGGAGGCCATGAGAACACTTCTCCCGCTCGTCGCCCTCGTTTCCGCCCCGCTCGCAGCGCAGGAAAGCGCGCCTGCCGATCCGGCGGCCGATGTTTCGCAGGAACGGCTGCGTGCCGATATCGACACACTGGTCGGGTTCGGCACCCGGCATACGCTTTCGGAACAGGATAACCCAAAGCGCGGCATCGGCGCTGCAGTCGATTGGGGCCTCGCCGAATTTGGCAGGATTTCAGCAGGTTGCGACGGCTGCCTCGAAGTCGTCGCACCCGAACGGATAGAGCCTGCGGGAGGGCGCCTGCCGCGGCCCACGCGCCTGCGCAATGCCGTTGCGATCCAGCGCGGCACTGAACGGCCCAACGAAGTCGTCATCGTGCAGGGCCATATCGACAGCCGTGCCAGTGACGTGATGGACTGGGAAAGCGATGCTCCCGGCGCGAATGACGATGGCTCGGGCACGGTCCTGGTGCTGGAAGCCGCCCGCAATCTCAGCGGCAACAGCTATCCGGTCACTATCGTCTACGCGCTGTTATCGGGCGAGGAGCAGGGGCTCTACGGCGGGCGCCTGCTGGCCGATTATGCGGAAGAGCAGGGCTGGGACGTGAAGGCCGTGCTCAATAACGACATCGTCGGCAACAGCTGTAGCAGCGACGGGTTCTGCGATGCCGAACATGTTCGCGTCTTCTCCGAAGGGCCGCGCGCCGATCTGACCGATGCAGTCCGCGCCGGCCAGCGCCGCGAGGGCGGGGAAAACGACAGCCCGAGCCGCAACCTTTCGCGCTGGCTGGACAATCTTGCCGACGAAACGACGGACGGCCTCGATGTGCGTCAGATCTGGCGGGTCGACCGCATGGGCCGAGGCGGGGACCAGATACCCTTCATGGAAAAGGGCTTTCCCGCGATCCGCATCGCCGTGGCAGTGGAAGATTACGACCATCAGCATCAGGATCTGCGTACTGAAGACGGCGTGATCTATGGCGACACTATTGACGAGATGGATTTTGCCTATCTCGCCAAAGTGACGCAGTTCAACATTCGCGCGCTGGACAGGCTTGCCCGGTCACCCGCTCCGCCTGCATCCGCAGCCAAGGCAGCTGTGCAGACTTTCACCGATGTCAGCTGGGAAAAGGTGCCGGGTGCGGTGAGCTACACCGTATGGCAGCGCCGCACCGACGAACCCTATTGGCGCGAAGAACCGGTGATCGAGAATGTCGTGGCCACCAATGCGCGTCTTGAAGGAGTTCGCGGCGATGACTGGATTTTCGGCGTCAGCGCGACCGGAGCCGACGGCGTGATGAGCCCCGTCTCCAGCGCTGTCCCGGCGGGGCAATTCGAACCACTCGCTGCGCAAAAGGATGACAGCGAGTAGCTGCGTCCCCATATGGCGCGCATGACAAAACAGAACAGAACCGGGAGGAAGCAGGGGCTTCCTTCCAAGACAGACATACTCGAATTCATCCAGACCTCCGACAAGCCGGCCGGCAAGCGTGAAATCGCCAAAGCATTCGGCATCAAGGGTCAGGAAAAGATCGCGCTGAAGAAGCGCCTCAAGGACATGGCCGAAGAAGGCCTGATCGACGGCAGGAAGACCGCCTTTCACAAGATGGGCGGCCTGCCGAAGGTAACCGTGCTCAAGGTGGTCGAGATCGAGGACGGCGACCCGATTGCCGTTCCCGAAAGCTGGGACGAAGACGCGCCCGGCAAGTCACCGCGGCTCGTGGTCAAGGAAAGCAAGAAAGTTGCGGCGCTCAAGCGCGGCGACCGTTTCCTCGCCCGCACCGAAGAGGCCGGGAAGGGCTGGGTAGCCCATCCGATGAAGAAGCTTCCCGCGCGCACCGAAGGCCTGATGGGTGTCGTCGAGTTCGACGGCAGCGGGAAGCCGTGGCTTGCGCCGGTGGACAAGCGGGTGCGCAACTCCTCGCCCATTTCCGATCTCGGCGGCGCAGAGGAAGGCGAATTGGTGCTGGCCGAAAAGGCCGGCAAGTCGGCGCGTTCCGCTGTGAAGGTGGTCGAGGTGATCGGCGATCCGCTGGCGCCCAAGAGCTTCAGCCTGATCGCCATCGCCAAGCATGGCATTCCCTATATTTTTCCCGACGAAACGCTGGAAGAAGCGCAGCGCGTCGCCGAACTCCCGCTGAGCGAGGACAAGCGCGAGGATTTGCGCGATGTGCCGATCGTCGCGATCGACCCTGCCGATGCGCGCGATCACGATGACGCGATCTGGGCCGAACCGGATGGGGAGGGCGGTTACAAGGCGATCGTCGGGATTGCCGATGTGTCCTTCTATGTCCGCCCCGGCGGCAAGCTCGACAAGGAAGCCCGCAAGCGCGGAAATTCGGTCTATTTCCCCGACCGCGTCGTGCCGATGCTGCCCGAAATTCTCTCGGCGGACGTATGCTCGCTGGTCGAAAACGAAGACCGCGCGGCCATGGCGTGCCATCTGCGCATTTCGCCCGAAGGCAAGATCACCAAATGGCGCTTCACCCGCGCCACCGTGCGGCTCGCGGCCAATATCGCCTATGAAGATGCTCAGAAGGCGATCGACGATGGCAGCGCCGACGATAATCTGAAGAACCTGTGGGGTGCGTGGAAGCTGCTGTTCAAGGCACGCCAGGCGCGCGATCCTCTCGACCTCGAACTGCCCGAACGGCAAGTTCGCCTCGACGACGAGGGTGTGATCGAGGAAATCGCCGTGCGCGAACGCCTCGATGCGCACCGCGTGGTGGAAGACTTCATGATCGCGGCCAATGTCGCGGCAGCCAAGGCGCTGGAAGAAAAAGCCGCGCCGGTCGTCTATCGTGTCCACGAGACGCCGAGCCGCGAAAAGCTGATGGCGTTCAAGGAATATCTCGCCAGCCAGGGCAAAAGCTTCGCCATGGGGCAGGTCATCACGCCCGGCCTCTTCAACCGGATGCTGAAGGATATCGTCGATCCTGCTGAAAAGGCACTGATAATGGAAGCAGTGCTGCGCAGTCAGACGCAGGCCTATTACGGCCCTTCCAACTCGGGACACTTCGGCTTGGCGCTCGGCAGTTATGCCCATTTCACCTCGCCGATCCGCCGTTATGCCGACCTTCTGGTGCACCGCGCGCTGGTCGATGCCTACAAGCTGGAGCAACCCAAACCCAAGGGCGATATCCCCGAAGCCTCGGGCCTGTCCGATCGCGACAAGACCGCGCTCAACCAGATCACCGATGCGATCAGCCAGACCGAACGCCGCGCTATGGAGGCCGAACGGGATACGATCGACCGCTATGTCGCCGCGTGGCTTTCCGGTCGGGTGGGCGAGACGTTCGATACCCGCATCACCGGCGTGCAGGGCTTCGGCTTTTTCGCCACCATCGAAAACCTAGGCGGTGACGGGCTGGTGCCGGTCTCCACGCTGGGCCGCGAGTATTTCCGTTATGACGAAGGGGCGCGGGAACTCGTTGGCGAAAACAGCGGCACGACCTACGCCGTGGGCGACCGTCTGAAGCTGAAGCTGGCCGAAGCCAACGCCCTGACGGGTGCGCTGAAGTTCGAAATCCCCGATAGCGACGGGTCGCCGGTCGAAAAGCGCGGCGACCGCATGCAGCACAAGAAAAAGCCGCTGCGCAAGGGGCAGGGCGCCCCGCGCCAGAAACACGGCCAGGGCCAGCGCGGCCGGCCGAAGAACATCCGGCACCAGGGCCGCAAGAAGAAGTAGACGGAACGGGCACGGTCTGCCGGTCATTGGTCTCATAAAGGAGATACCATGACCCTCATTCCCGGAAAGCCCGTTCCCTCACTCGACCTGCCGCTGACGATCGATGCGCGTTTCGAGCTGTCGGAGCAATCGCCCGAAAACTTCACCATGCTGGTGTTCTATCGCGGCAAGCATTGCCCGATCTGCAAAAAGTATCTGACCGAACTCGGCAGCAAGCTGAGCAACTTCACCGACAAGGGCATCAACGTGTTCGCCGTGTCGATGGACAGTGCCGAACGCGCCGCCGTCAGCCACCAGGAATGGGATACGGGCGATCTGCCGCTCGCCCATTCCATGAGCGAGGAAAAGGCGCGCGAGTGGGGCCTCTATATCTCGCAGAAGCGCGAAGGCAGCGAGGAGGCCGATATGTTCAGCGAACCGGGCCTGTTCGTAGTGAAACCCGACGGTACGCTGCATTTCGCCGTGGTACAGAGCGCGCCGTTCACGCGGCCCGATCTCGACGATCTGCTCGAAGGTCTCGAATTCACGCTGGACAAGGGTTATCCCACGCGCGGCACTTTGACCTGAGTGCTTACGCGAGCTCGTCCAGCCTTTCCTTCGAAAGATTGCCCGGCACCAGATAGAGCGGGCAGGGCAGGTTGGCCGCGCGGGCGGCGAAATGCGCCACCAGCGGATCGTTGCCGCTCTCTGCGGCAGTGCCCAGCACCAGCGCGGCGACTTCGCCATTATCCTCGAGATATTTCGAGATCACATCGGCAGGCGCCCCCGGCCGCACCGCGATCACGGGGCGCTTACCCATTTCCCCGAAAATATTTCCCGCGGCGTTGTTCGCCATGACCTCGGCGCGTTCGCGCGCTTCCTGTTCGATCGTGGCCTGCACCCCGCCAAAGGCATTGAACGTCTGCTGCGGTACCAGTGCGAGGATATGCACCGATCCGCCGGTCTTCATGGCTCGCAATGATGCAAACCGCAGCGCCTGCTTGGCTTCTTCGGTTTCGTCCATGACGACGAGATAAATACGCATGGGTCCGGCTCCCTGTTGTGGATGCCGGTTACAAGCTAATTCGTATTCTACGCAAGGACCTTGCGGGGGAGGCGCAAATTGGCCAGAGACCACCCCAACACATTACCCAGCGAGGACGTAACGTCACCAATGCCCACGCCGATCAAGATGCCCGCCCTGTCGCCCACCATGGAGGAGGGAACCCTCGCCAAATGGCTGGTGAAGCCGGGTGACACCATTTCCGCCGGCGATATCATGGCGGAAATCGAAACCGACAAGGCGACGATGGAATTCGAAGCCGTGGACGAAGGCACGCTCGCCTCGATCCAGGTCGAAGAAGGCACCGAAGGCGTAAAGGTCGGCACGGTCATCGCCATACTCGCCGAAGAAGGCGAAGATGTCGAGGAAGCCGCCAAGGCCGCGCCCTCCGGCGATAGCGACAAGACCTCTTCCGATTCCGGCGACAGCAAGGTCGAAGCCGAAAAGCAACAGCGCGAGGAAAAGGTCGAGCAGGAAGAAAAGCGGACCGAAAAATCGGCGCCTGCTCCTGCTTCCACTGGCTCCGCTCCTGCGGCACCTACGGATAATGATGGCACGCGCATCAAGGCCTCGCCGCTCGCGCGCCGCATTGCAGAGCAGAAAGGTATCGATCTTTCGACCGTTACCGGCTCTGGCCCCAATGGCCGGATCGTGAAGGCGGACGTCGAAAACGCCAAACCCGGCGCGGCAGTACCCGCCAAGGACAGCGCCGCGCCCGCTCCCAGTGCGCAGAAGCATGCTTCGCAAGGCGGCGATCTCGATGCGCCTTACGAAGCGACCAAGCTCAACAACGTCCGCAAGGTCATCGCCAAGCGCCTCACCGAGGCGAAGCAGACCATCCCGCACATCTACCTCACCGTGGACGTGCGCCTGGATGCGCTGCTCAAGCTGCGCGGCGAACTCAACAAGAGCCTCGAGGCGGATGGCGTGAAGCTGTCGGTCAACGATCTGCTGATCAAGGCGCTGGCCCGCGCGCTCCAGCGCGTGCCCGCCTGCAATGTGAGTTTCCAGGGCGACGAGCTGTTCCAGTACACCCGCGAGGATGTGTCGGTGGCCGTGGCCGCGCCTTCGGGCCTGATCACGCCGATCATCCGCGATGCTGGTAAGAAGGGCCTCGCCCAGATCAGCACCGAGATGAAGGAACTGGCCGGCAAGGCCAAGGACGGCAAGCTGCAGCCGCACGAATTTCAGGGCGGCACCGCCTCGCTCTCCAACCTCGGCATGTTCGGCACGAAGCAGTTCGACGCCGTGATCAACCCGCCGCAAGCGATGATCCTGGCGGTCGGCGCGGGCGAACAGCGCCCCTGGGTGATCGACGGCGCGCTGGGTGTCGCCACCGTGATGAGCGCCACCGGCAGCTTCGACCACCGCGCCATCGACGGCGCGGACGGTGCCCAGCTGATGGAAGCGTTCAAGCAGCTTTGTGAAAACCCGATGGGGCTGGTGGTTTAAGTAAATGGCTTGGATTGGCTGCTATGAGGTGAGAGCCAAGCCGGGTTCGGAGCTCCATGGTTCCGGTATGTATGGCGCATTCGTCAACGTGGTTGTCGATTGTGAATCGGAGGCCGAATTCCGAGAGAAAGCGTCGGAAGCACTGATAGAAGACCGTTACCAGCTTCTCGATGTCGAGGACGTCATGTTCATCGATCTTGCGGATACGGATACACCGAAAGACGAACTCGATCTTCTGAACAGTCAGCTCACGGACGGGAATAAAGTCGCTTACGGCACTTTCCAAGCGTACCCGAAGGACGGCCTCGATGCTTGATTTCCGACTTCGCACCCATGTCATATCGTTTGAAACACCGAAGGGAATACGGCGATGATGAAAACCGCACTTGCGCTCAGCCTTTCCGTCTTGGCGCTGGCAGCCTGTTCCGAGCCTGCCGAAGCGCCCACTGAAACCGAATCCGCCAACGCCGGCGAAGTGACGGAGACTGCCGCGGGTGAACCCGGCGCTCCCGCCGATACCGAGCAGCCCGCCATGCCCGAAGGCCCGCTTGCTAACGGAACCTGGAAGGTGGTCGAGACACGCCTCACACGGCCGAACGGCGTCACTGCCCTCGGCGATGCCGAGCTGGAAGCGGCCCGCGGCCTTTCCCTTTCCGTCACCCCGTCCAGCGTAAGCTGGCAGGGCGATGCGATTTCCGGCCCGCTGAAAGGTTACAGCTTCGACGCCACTTGCGCCGACCCCATCCGCAATCCCGAGGCGCAAGGCGGTTTCTCGCTGCGGTGCGCTGACGGAGAAACTTTCGGCCCCGCCGTTTCCGGCTCACCAGCGTTCGCGCAGGATCCGGACGGTAAGGTTACGGTAAACTGGTTCGACGGAATAACCTTGGTCCTGCGCAGGGAGGGCTGATGCGGCCTTGCGAGCCGAACCGCCTCCCGGTTCTTGCCGATCATCGAGACGCCATATCCCGCTCGCCGAACTCGGAGTTTATGCAGTGAAATACGCCTTTCCGACGATTGCTCTGTGCATGCTCGCGGCCTGTTCGCAGCCTCAGGAAGACAATGCCCCGGCTGACACCGCCCCGGTTGCCGCGCCCGCCGAGACTGTTGCGCCGGCCCCAGCAGCCTATGACGGTCCGATCCCCAAGCCGATCCGTATCGGCGGCGACGGACCCGATTTCGACGCCTGCAGCACCTTTGCCGAAGTCGCCGAGTATGATGCCGAAGGCGAAGACAAGCCCTATGTGCATGACGCGCCCAGCACATCGACCAAATCGCGCGATATTCTTGCAGCTGGCCAGGGCGTGCAGATCTGCACCAGCGAAAACGGGATGAGCGGGATCGTCTATCCCGGTGAAGATCAGACAGCGGCCGACTGCGGCACCGCCGGCCCGGCAGCGACCGAAGAGAATTACACTGGTCCGTGCCGCTCGGGCTGGGTCGAAAAACGCTTCCTCGAAACGATTGCAGGCTGATCGATGGATATCCGCTCCCCTCTCCTCCGCGTCATGGCGATGCCGACCGATCTCAACCCCTGTGGCGGGGTGTTCGGCAGATGGCTGATGAGCCAGATGGAGCTGGTGGTTTGACTTCGTTGGTCGAAATAGGCCGGTTTATCTTGACTGCCTTGGCGGTCGCTCTAGCCATTCCTGCGTTTTATTCGGTGGCTTCACTTTTCACAGTAGAACGTTTCTCCATCGAAGCTTT
Source organism: Erythrobacter sp. (assembly GCA_002695185.1). The sequence goes on along the minus strand of NZOF01000090.1, from coordinate 2,227 downwards.
TCTAGCGATAGGAGCGATCAGCTTCATCCTCGCGATCATTGGCGGCTTGGTTATTGGGCTTCCGACGCTCTGGTTCTTGAAGCGTCGTGATTGGGCCGGAAAAATCGGGATTGTAACCGTCGTCGGAACTGTATTCGGTGCATTCGGAGGAATGCTTCTGAGCACGGTTTTTTGGCAGGGCAACTCATTGCTAATATTGGCTGGGCTTAAGACTTGGGCGTTGGTGGGCGCAATTGCTGGATTTGTAGCTGCTCCTGTTTGGCACTGGCTGCATGAGAATGATGGTAGGCTTACGAATGACTAACCGCTCCCCCCTCATCCGTGTCACGGCAATGCCCACCGATCTCAATCCCTATGGCGGGGTCTTCGGCGGGTGGCTGATGAGCCAGATGGCGCTCGGCGCCGGTTCGCTTGCAAGCCGCGAGGGCGAGGGCAAGGCGGTGGTGGTTTCGGCCAGTGATTTCGCTTTCCCCGGCGCGATGCAGGTGGGTGACGAGCTGTCTGTCTATTGCGAGATCACGGCCACGGGCAACACCTCGCTCACGGTCGAGGCAGAAGCGATTGCCCGGACCCGCAATGGCACGGCAGAGACCAAGGTGGCGCAAGGCACGTTCAAATTCGTCCTGCTCGACGATGAGGACAAGCCGCGCCCCGTCCGCATGGCGGCGGAGGCGGCAAACCCCGTGCCCGAGAATGATGCATGAGCGCTGTCCTACAAGGCCCAGCCGATGCTAGCTTGCGAAAATGTCATCCGCTTCACCCTGCCTCGAAAAGCGTGCAATTCCGGCGTTTTCGGGCCGGAGAGTTTTATCATCAGGACACTGTCAACTGTGTCAACTTGAGCTGTGTTTCAGCGTAAAATCTGAACAAGGAAATCTGGCGAATCATGTCTGAAAATTACGACGTCATCGTTCTCGGTTCGGGCCCCGGCGGCTATGTCGCGGCGATCCGCTGCGCGCAGCTGGGCCTCAAGACCGCCATCGTCGAACGCGAACTGCTCGGCGGCATCTGCCTCAACTGGGGCTGCATCCCGACCAAGGCGCTGCTGCGTTCGGCCGAGATCCTCCACTATGCCCAGCACGCCAAGGATTACGGCCTCAAGATCGCGGGCGCGATCGAAGCCGATCTGGAAGCGGTGGTGAAGCGCAGCCGCGGCGTCGCCAAGCAGCTCAATCAGGGCGTCACGCATCTGATGAAGAAGAACAAGATCACGGTCCACATGGGCGAGGGCATGCTGACCGGCCCGACCAGCCTGACCGTCAAAGGCGAGAAGGGCGAGGAAAAGCTCACCGCCAAGCACGTGATCGTCGCCACCGGCGCGCGCGCGCGCGACCTGCCGTTTGCCAAGGCGGACGGCGAACGCGTGTGGACCTATCGCCACGCCATGACGCCCAAGGAAATGCCGAAGAAGCTGTTGGTCATCGGCAGCGGCGCGATCGGGATCGAATTCGCGAGCTTCTACAACGACATGGGCGTCGACGTGACCGTGGTCGAGATGCTCGACCGGATCGTGCCGGTGGAAGACAAGGACGTGTCCGCCTTCCTCGAGAAGAGCCTGACCAAGCAGGGCATGACGATCATGACCGGCGCCGGGGTCGAGGATATCAAACTCGACGGCAAGGGCGTGAAGGCCAAGATCAAGGCCAAGGACGGCAAGGTCACCGAGACCGAGTTCAGCCATTGCATCGTGGCCATCGGGATTGTCCCCAACACCGAGAATGTCGGCCTCGAAAAGCTGGTCGAAATGGACCGCGGCTTCATCCAGATCGATCCCTATGGCCGCACCAAGTCCAAGGGATTGTGGGCCATCGGCGACTGCACGCCCGGCCCGTGGCTGGCGCACAAGGCGAGCCATGAAGGCGTCACCTGCGCCGAAGCGATCGCGCAGGAACTGGGCAAGAAGGACCTGCATCCGCACCCGCTCGACCGCAACACCATCCCCGGCTGTACCTACTGCCACCCGCAGATCGCCAGCGTCGGCCTGACCGAGACCAAGGCCAAGGAAGCGGGTTACGAAGTGAAGGCGGGCACCTTCCCCTTCATCGGCAATGGCAAGGCCATCGCGCTGGGCGAGGCGGAAGGCTTCGTGAAGACCGTGTTCGATGCCAGGACCGGCGAACTGCTCGGCGCGCATATGGTCGGCGCAGAGGTCACCGAGATGATCCAGGGCTTCGTCGTCGGCAAGACGCTCGAGACGACCGAAGCGGAACTGATACAGACCGTGTTC
>NZOF01000089.1 GCA_002695185.1 Erythrobacter sp. | reverse complement strand
GCCTCTTCAACCGCCTGGGCTATGATCGCTTCTATTCGCATGCTCATCCGCAGAACCGCAAGGTATTGCTACGCCTGAGAAACTTTTGAATCGGGCTCTTACCGATCGGTAAGTTAAGGGAGTGGCTCGCTAGCATATCCCGTATCACGGAGCGTCGTTCGGCCAATGCCGACTGCAAACGTTTATTGCGACAGACAGCGCGACGGTGAAGATCGTCGCTTTTGAGCAGGTAGCGTGCCGATGAGCACGAAACCAATCAGTTGAACATGGCTGACGTTTAAGAGATTTCTAAGAGCGGACTGCCAGATTGAAGACTTTACCTGCTGCGCTGGGGAAGCACTTGCGGCGAGCAGGACCACAGATGTTGCCAGGGAGCCCATGAACCCCGCTCACAATTCCGCATTGGCGCAGCGCTACCTGGTCGATGACCTACCTGGTGCACACCAGCCCGGAGCCCGATTGCACGGCATTCTCCAGAGGATCGACGTCGGAGCTCAGATTTCGCCGCTTGCACGGCAATTCCTTGCATCGACGGGTCTGCTCGCTCTTGATGCATTGGCAAGTGGACAGCTGCCACTGGCTGAGTTTCAAGCTCAAGCCGCCACGGAGCGTAATTCACGAATCCAGCAAGCATCGATCAAGGCCGCCGAGGCAGAAGTTGAAGCCGCTAGGATTGCTGCCGCCAAAGCCGACGCAGTGAAGGCGACGTTTGCCGCCATGGCGAAGGACCCGGTCCTTCGTCGCAAGCGCGAGGCCAAAGATCTCCGACGACGCTTTGGATTGGGCTACGTCGATGACGAACATTACGGGCGCGTCATCGGTCTTTTGAAGCAAGTCGAGAAAGGGCAGCGCCTCCGCACCGAGGACGTGGCTTGGCTCAGAGCCGAGGCCGAATACTGCTGGACCGATGAACTGCAGAAGGCGTGGCATTGCTTAGAGGCCCAAGCGCTAACCGAAGCCTGGGAGCGCACCGGTGACGCCTGGAACGCAGTCAACGCCAGTGGCCATTGGCGCAAGGCGGGTGATGCCGAGCGGGCCCTGTCTTTGACGGAAAAGGCGCTGGCACAAACCTCCCTCTCGCCGAAGCTGCAATCTGCCCTCTCGACGACTCGCGGCGGGGCGATGCGCGATTTGCGGCGACTTGAAGAAGCAGAAGCGCTTGGACGACAGGCCCACAGCCTGACGCCCGGAGATTACCGACCTTGCACGCTGCTGGGGGCTGTGTCGCTCGAGCGCGGTGACCTTGCGGGAGGGCATGATTGGTACGCCAAGGCCGAGCAGTTGGGCGCGTCACGGAAGGCCATTGACCAGGATTTGCGATCTCTGCTGGTGCGATTGCCCTCGCAAGAGCGGCAGCGGATTTGCGACTATCTTATCGCTCAAGACCCTGAGAGGTTCGCCTGGTTGTTGGGGCGACGGGAGGCTCGAGCGCGCGGACCAGGCCGAGTCACAAGAGCGAAGTTCGCGTGATTATCGTGCCGGACGATCCTGGCGCGGCGGGTCAGGATGAGGTTTTGAAGGCCTCGGTCCTCAAGGTATTCGACGGCGACGGCTTCCTGGCCAACGTATGGCATCCGTTCCGTGAGACTTGGGTCGAGCGGATACCCTTTCGCTTCGCCTTCATCGATGCACCAGAGATGGGACAGCCCTGTGGTCGCGAATCGAGGGATTTTCTTGCAGGGCTCATCGCAGGCAAGGAGCTACGGCTTGATCCAGTTGGCAAGGAATCGACGGGCTACATGCCCATTGATCCCTACAAGCGCCTGCTCTGCGTCGGCTTCCTGACCGAGCAAATGGAAGCCGGAAGGATTGACTATTACCATCAGGGCAGGTGCGGCAGCGGTTTGGTAAAGCGGCCTCGACCGGTGACGCGTAACATCGAGCTCGAAATGGTCGTGAACGGCTGGGCTTGGGTGGTAGAACAATACAGCTTCGAGCGTGAGGCAGAGTACTTCGAAGCGCAGGAAGAGGCGCAAAGAAACCGACGCGGTCTTTGGCAAATGGATAACCCTGAGCCTCCGTGGAGCTTCAAAAGACGACAACGACGGCACCGGCAATCCTCCCGAGCGCAGGGACAATTGCTCTAGAGCGGAAAGGAAAAGCTTCGGCCGCTCAGGTGACGAAGAGCGGGTACTGTGGCAGCGAGCTTGGCGATGATTGGAAGATCCCGGACATATCGGCCTAGCCTGTGGGCACGCATCTTCCTGTCGGAAAACTGGAAGCTCGTCCTCAGCGCATCGTCGTCGGACCGCATTCGGCTGAAATTGAAGGCTGACGATGAGGTCCCATGCCTCGATGTCACGGACGTATCATCGACCAAGGCGCTGCTCTGGCACACAGTCGAAATCCGGTCGAAGGGCCGTGTCGATGCGTTGTCGGGCCTGACCGCCAAAGCCGCTCAGACATTACGCGAGGAATTGCTGGCTTTCGTGAACCAGCATCTCGCGGAGCTGATTGATTCCGACAAGGAACGTCTCCGTGAGGTCGACACCAAAATCCGCGCGATAACGGACAGCAACCAGCAGTACCTTGCCCATGCTGATGTGAGCCGGGCGATTGCCAGCGTTCCCGGCAGCGCCTCGGTTGCCCTGGCCCATCCTCTGTTCGACGCTAATCTGATCCCGGCTTCGCTGAGAGAATATCTCCCCACTTCGTTTGCCATGCTCACCGATCCGGCCGTTCGCAGCCGCTACAACGAGAGCTTCGTGGTTCACGAGATGCAAAAGTTCGACGGGTTCTTTTCGAACCTTGGCGGATTCTCACTCTCGCAGGAGCAGCGAGAGGCTTGCATCCGACTCGAAGACAACAATCTCCTCGTGGCGTCAGCCGGCTCTGGCAAATCCGCGACGATGGTCGGGAAAGTCGCCTACGTCCTGGAAAAGGGGCTGTATCAGCCAGGCGAGATTCTCGTCCTCGCCTTCAACAAGAGTGCGGCCGACGAGTTGAAGGAGCGGATCGCGAAGCAGCTCGGGATCGAAGAGGATGCTCTCGAATGTCGGGTCACCACTTTTCACGCATTGGGCCGTGGGATTATCGAGGAGACCGAAGGAAGGCCGCCTCAGCTGGCCAATTGGGTTGAGCACCCGGCTGGTGAAGCGCGCGTGATCGACAAGATCATTCGGGAGCTGATGGATACGAACGACGAGTTCAAGCGGCTCTGGATCGACCTGCTTTCCATCCTGCCCAAAGCCGATATTCCAGCGGAGGTCTTTGACTCGGAAGCGGACTACAATCGCTACATTGCCGATCGAAACGACAGGGGCGGCAGCACCATCGGCACCCTTGCAGAGATTTATGTGCGATCGCTTCAGGAGCAGCGCATCGCGAACTGGCTGTGGGTCCACTCGGTCGAGTTCGAGTATGAGAAGCAGATCTCATTCGAGGAGGAGGACGGGAGCGAGCGGTTCGTTCAGCCTGACTTCCATTACCCTCTGACCGACACATTCCATGAGCATTTCGCCATCAACGCGGATGGCTCATCGCCCTTCGACAATTACGTCCAACACATGAAGGGCAAACGCGCCGGGTACCAACGCGAAGAACTGGATGTCTTCGAGACGACCTCGGCACAGGCGCGAGACGGGACGTTGCTTCAGCGGCTCGAGGCCGAACTGGTGAAACGGGAAATCCCGCTGACCGAGAAGAGTACCGAGGAAATTCTGAAAGCGATCGAGCCGGTGGTGATTACGCACTACCAGAAGCTGATCGGCGTCTGCATCAAGCACATCAGGGCCAGTCAGCTGACCTTGGAAATGCTGCTGGAGCGGGCCAAAACCCTGCATGACAAGCCTCGCGCTCAATATTTCGCGCGAGCGGTCTGGCTAATCACGCAAGCTTACTCGCGCAAGCTCGACGAGGCCAAACGGATCGATTTCGATTCGATGATCGGCGACGCGGTGCGCCTCGTCGAGACGGGCCGCTACCAGAGCCCCTATTCGCTCATTCTCGTTGACGAATTTCAGGATATCTCGGATCCAAGGGCGAACCTGATCAAGGCGCTCAAGCACCAAAAGCCATTCACCAAGGTCTTTGCCGTCGGAGACGATTGGCAGTCGATTTACCGCTTTGCCGGATCGGATATCACGATCTTCACCCAGTTTGAGGCTAACTTTGGAGCCTGCTGGCAAGGACGCCTAGAACAAACCTACCGCTGCAACCAGCTCCTGGCTGATACGGCCGCACGCTTCGTTCAGCGCAATCCCGCGCAGATCACGAAAACGGTTCGCTCGACCCGGGCAGCCATCCCGCGGTCAATTCGCGTGATCCCGGTCACCGTTGAATGGCGTAAGCCGAGTTTTCCGTCTGCATGTTTCCAGCTGCTCGAGCGCCTCGACACTTTCCTGGAAGGCATCACCGACCAATGGCGGCAGGACGAAGGGCAGAAGTTCAAGGTTCTCGTTCTGTGGCGTTATAATCTTCTGGATCCCTTCGGCGGGCAGATGCCGCACTTCTCGAACATCGAGGTCATGGGCCTGTCCTTTCATCGGTCCAAGGGCCTGGAAGCAGACTACACGATCCTGCTCGACGTCAGCGAAGGCGACTACGGCGTTCCGAGCCGAATCGAGGATGACGAGCTTCTCAACCTCGTCATCCCGCGGCCGGAGACCTATGCCTACGCCGAGGAGCGGCGTCTCTTCTATGTGGCGCTGACCCGCGCCAGCAGAGGAACTTTCATCCGCTGCAATCGCCGCAAGCCCTCGCGATATATCCGCGAGCTTCGGGAAATTGCCGGAGAGGACGTTCGCTTCGAGACGCTGGAAGGGAAGGAACTTGATCAGTGTCCGACCTGCCTTGTCGGACAGATGGTCGAACGCCAAGGGCGGAACAACACGACATTCTATGGCTGCAACCAGTTTCCGGAATGTCGCCACACTCAAAACACGCTGAGACTTAAAGACGAAGAAGCGTCCCGATCGGGGTGGAAAGAGTTCACTGCATCGGGGGCCAGGTAAGGCAGCCAAGCTTTGGTCCGCAATCGTTTGGCGCAAACCCGTGAGGGGGTAACCCATTCTGTCCGATGAATAAATTTGCAACCAGGTCAGACTCTGTAACGTAGAGAAATAACCCTTGCCCCTTTGCTTTTCGATGCTTTAGCGCAGGATTCACGTTAGCACATCTTGGTGTTCGACGAGGGGGCTTGGATGAATCGGTTAATTCGCCTGATCGCGGTCTGTCTTGGATCGCTGATCCTTTGGACATCACCTCTTCAGGCACAGGAACGATCGGCTGTTCGGGCAGGCTTCGAATTGCCAGCAAACAGCGGCAAGAAAATTCTAATTTTTCGTCCAAGGATCAGCGTCGGCTCTCAGTCGACTGGCGGGATGTTCGAGCCGAACGCTGAATGGACTGATCGCGCCAAGCTGAACATGCAATCATCGCTCGCAGAACTTCAGCAACGCCTTGGCAATCAGGTCGTCGAAGCTCCCGAAGCCTATGGCGATGATGCCCTCGCAGTTCAGGAGCATATGAGCCTGTTCGCTGCAGTTTCGGAAGCAGTGATTCAGTATCAGTTCTTTGTTGGCAATCGGCTTCCTACCAAGAAGCGCGATAACCGGGAGGGAGTTTTCGACTGGTCCCTAGGGTCAACCGTGGCGAGTTTGCCGGGGGCCGCTGAAGCCGACTACGGATTGTTCATTTTCACGAAGGACGCATACGGCTCCACTGGGCGGAAGATCCTTCAGGTGATGGCCCTTCTCGGTCCCGGCCTTGCTGTCCAATCCGGGGAGCACATCGGTTACGCCGGCCTGGTAGACCTTAAGACCGGGAACCTGCTTTGGCTCAACGCCGACGGTGCCATGGGCGGTGATGTTCGTGAGCCTGACGGTGCCCAAAAACGAATTCGCCAATTGCTCGAAGATTTCCCGGGCAGCGATATCAAGGCCGAATGATGACCAGACCATCGCGAGGGATTGCAGCGGCTGCGTTGCTGGTCTCCAGCCTTCTCGGTTCCACTTCTCTTGCGGCACCAGCATCGGCGCCTCCGCCATACGAGGGTGCTTATCAGCCCAAAGGCGTTGACGAGATCGGCCTGTGGCAGAGGGACGATGAATACGAACGTGCGCTGGTAGCTTCACCGGTCGTCATCCGGGATGAAGCCCTGTCCGCCTACGTGAAAAGCGTTCTCTGCCGAGCCGTAGGCACTGATCGTTGCAACGCAACGCGTGTCTACATTCTCCGGGAGCCGACTTTCAACGCGACCATGTCGCCGAATGGAACGATGCGCGTTTTCAGCGGATTGCTGTTGCGGATGCGTAGCGAGGCGGAATTGGCAGCCGTTCTAGGCCATGAATTTGGCCATTTCGAAAAGCGGCACACTCTGATGCAGTTCAAGGCAGCTAGAGGTGGTAGCGACTTGCTGGCCTGGAGCGCGTTACTCGCCAGCATGTCTCCCAGCTATAATACCCAGAGGGCCTACCAGGATCTGCAAATATCGGTCTACGGCAGCTTCTTTCGCTTTGGCCGGGATCAGGAACGTGAAGCCGACCTGCTCGGACTCGGATATCTCAATGCTAGCGATCTGCGTCCGCAAGCTGCAGCGCAAGTCTGGCAGAATCTGATGGGTGAGATTGAGGCCTCGGCAACAGCTCGAGGCATGCGGAAGCCAGACTTCAAGGCAATTGCATTTACCGCGTCGCACCCTCCCCAGGGAGAGCGGGCCGAATACCTTGCTGAGCTAGCCGATCCGTCTGCCAAAGAACGCGACGATGGAGTGGACCGCTACCGCGCAGCGATGGCAGCCTGGCTTCCGATTTTCCTGCAGGACCAGATCAAGCTCAATGATTTCGGTGGCAGCGATTACCTCATCAATCGTCTGGCTGAGAACGGGTGGACTGCAGATCTATGGTTTGCACGAGGCGAGCTCTATCGCACCCGCGGCAATCAGCGCGATCTGGTGAACGCGGTGCAATTCTATCGCAGCGCGATCGGTCTCAACCCTACATTTGCAGAGGCACATCGCGGACTGGGGTTGTCGCTTATCAAAACTGGCGAACGTGCGGCCGGCCAAGCAGCGCTTCGCACATATCTGGAGATCAAGCCGGGCGCAGATGATGCGGGCATGATCCGGCTGATGGTTCCGGGGGAGTAATTTCAGTGAAGAAGACGGGCAACATTCGAGCGGCGGTGATTTCCACTGCAGCCATCCTTCTCCTTGCCTCTCCGGCTGCCGCTCACAAACTGCGCGTTAGCGGTGAGGCGGTTGCGGTCGCCGACTCGGGGGTCACGGTAACACCCGCCAGAGACTGGAATCGCTTGGACGCCAAGGCAGGCAAGAATACCGAAACCTGGACACTGGACGGGGAGCAGCTCAACGACGTTACATTCTTCGGTGGGATCGAAGCTGGCAAGCCTCTGGTGAAAGAGCGCGACAAGAAGCGCGATCCGTTGCCCAAGTTTACGAGGTCGACTCTGCTCATCGAGATCCCAGAGTTATTGGAAGGGACCTACCGCACTCACAAGCAGATCGGCGCTTTCAGACTGCTGACCACGGAGCCCGCAAAGTTCCTGGACCAGGACGGCGTGTCCTTCACCTATGAATATGTGGATGCCGACCTGCTGACGCGGAGAGGCGAGGCTCGGGCCTCGATCATCGATGGCAAGCTGTACATGATCACTTTTGACGCACCGCGCCTTCATTATTTTGACCGTAGCATTTCGGATTTTCGGGCGTTGGTAAGTTCGGCCAGACTACGCTGAGGGCTATCGCAGGCTGGAATGGCGAAACCGTGTTTTGCCTCTCGACCTTCGCCTGGACTCGGGTTGAATATACGAACTTCTACAAGGCATGGAGTGCTGGGCTTGTACAAGAGGTTGGCTGACGGCCATGCTACGAACTTTGTTCAAAGTCGGCCCCGCCTGTCTGACATTACGAATTGGTTGAGCTCGCCGCGTCGAGAAGCGGCGGTTTTGGCTTTTCAGGAGTCAGCGTACTCGAAGAAGCCTGGCCGGGTCGTGAAACGGGTCTCCAAGCATGTCAGCCCTGCTTTCGATGTCGTCCACTTGGCCCAGTGGGACAAGGTGATGAAGGCAGTCTTCGCCGTGCGATTGGCTTCGGTTAGGGAGACCGATGTCTTCGATATGCACGCAGATGAGGAAAAGGTTTTTTCCGAACGGTCAGTGATTATATCTGATCTCTTAATGCTTTCGAAAGGTGGAGATTTCAGCGCGAAAATAAACATTTCGGCTAATATATCTCATCATGCTATTTCAAGATTGCTGGAAAGAGGCGCTTCAAATCCAGAATTAATTGAAAATGATGTTCTTGAAATATTGCAACAAGCAAGATCTTTAAGAGATTTCCTTTCATCGGGATTGAATCACAGCCTAACGAAGCTAAAGGATGGAATGACCTATGATCTTATTGTTCCATACCGTGACGGCGCACTGATCCTTCGCACCCTTCGAATTAACGCGACGCAACAATCGTTTTTTTCGAGCCCGATGCCTGTTTTTTCAGTCCGGACGTATCTCGATAATTCGATGCTATCCGACCGACAGCACGCCCGCATGGAGGGCTTTCGGTTGTCTCGCGACCCGCTCATTTCGAACGAGGACTGCCAGCGCACCTTAGCTTGGCTCCAAAAAAATGCAGAAGAGACTGACCCAAGGAGGAGGCTAATGGTCGAATAGGCAGTCGCCTCCAAACTCAGCTTTCTTATTAAACTTAATCGGGGAGAGGCTCGAGTATGCGGATGGTGCACACTATGGATTGAATCCATCGATGTTCTCGGGATCATCATTGATAAAATTGAGAAAGAAATTGCATCAAGAGGAAATGATATCCACGCTTGAATCAAGCGGAGACTTTAAGGTTTTGCGCCGCCTAAATCCGAAAATATACTTCGGACTTGAGCCGAAAAATGCGCGCCGAGCAATTTTACTTGATGTAGAAACTACTGGTCTCAATTCAGAACATGACGAGATCATCGAGCTCGCAATGGTTCCGTTCTACTATTCCGAGAAAGACGAAGTCGTCTGTGTTGGGGAGGCCTTCACTGGCCTGCGGCAGCCGAGCTCCACCATTCCGGCCGAGGTCACAAAGATAACTGGTATCACCGACGACATGGTGGCCGGACAAGTGATCGATCCGAATGCCGTCGCCGAATTTGCGGGGCGAAACCTCATTATCGCCCACAATGCAGCCTTCGATCGACCTTTCATCGAGCGATTTTGCCCAATGATGCAGCAGAATCCTTGGGCTTGTTCGATGAGCGAAATTGGTTGGAACGACGAAGGCTACGAAAGCAGCAAGCTTGCGTTTTTGGCGCTCAGCAGTGGATTTTTTTACGACCGTCATCGTGCCGAGAGCGACTGTCGTGCGGCAATCGAGCTTCTCTCCCGGAAATTGCCGATCAGCGGCCAGGGGGCACTTTCGCAACTCCTTGCTTCGGCTCGACGCACTTCCTTTCGCTGCTGGGCAGAGGATGCCCCATTCGAAACGAAGGATGTGCTTAAAGAGCGCGGGTATCGCTGGAATGGCGAGGCAAACGGGCTACCGCGGGCCTGGTGGAAGGATATTGGAGAGGCCGAACTGGAGGGTGAAAAGTCGTTTCTGCGATCCGAAGTTTACAAATCCGACAAGGCTATCAGAACCGCAAAAATCACGGCGCAGAACCGCTATTCGCGACGCATCACCCCATGCGATTAAAGAGGTTGCCGCATGGCCTAGCACTGTCCGTGGCTTTTGCGCTTTCAATTCAGCACTTTTTGACCGAACCTGCATAAGGCAGCCAGTGCGGCAACTCCGGCTTTGCGATGCTCGGCCGGCAGGGGGATTTTGTGATTGAGTTAAATGAGGAACAGGCCTCGGCGCTTGAAGCTATCGAGTCCTTTCTACGCAACGACGATCTCGATGCTTTTATTCTCCGTGGAAGTGCCGGAACCGGCAAAACAACGCTCATAGCGAGCCTGATGGACACGCTGGACAAGATGAATTTGTCCTGCGCGCTAATGGCACCCACAGGCCGGGCGGCGCGCATTATCGGCAACAAGATCGGCCAAATTTCTGGTGATTGCTCCCGCGCTAGTTCGACCATTCACAAGGAAATCTACGGATCGCCAAAAGTCAGTATTAACGAAAATGCCGAGGCGGAAAATGATCCCGGAGTTCGTTTGGTCTTTCCTCTCAAGACCGACGAACCAACCGCCTCGCTTTTCGTTATCGACGAGTCCTCCATGCTCGGAGACAAGGAGCAGTCGGGCGACTTCATGCAGTTCGGCTCTGGAAGGCTGTTGAGCGATTTGGTGCAGTTCGTGAGAGCGAAGCGACCGGGGCGCACCGAACGACCTTTGACGAAGTTGTTGTTCGTAGGCGATCCAGCTCAGCTCCCTCCGGTGGGTGATAACATTTCACCTGCTCTCTCGGACGAATACCTCGCGCACCAGTTTGAGCTGCGAGTCGCTTCGTTCGAACTGCGGACAGTGATGAGGCAGGCACAGGGAAGCGCCATTCTGGCGCGTGCAAGTGAAATTCGAGACGCTATCGTTGCCAAAACATTCAACAGGTTCTCATTGACCTCGCGAGGCGACGACATCCAAAACGCCAATGTCCGAGAAGCTGGGGATCTCGTTGAGGAAAGCCAACGCGCCCGCGGTCCGAGCGTGGTCGTCGCCCATTCGAACTCAATAGCTCTTGAATATAATCGAACTATCCGGGAGCGACGCTGGGGCAGCGCAAACATGCCGATCCAAATCGGCGAAACGTTGCTTGTTAATAAGAACAAACCGCCATTCAGCAATGGCGACCTCGTGCGCGTGATGAGAGTTGGCGCTGAACCGAAGACAATTGTTGTGCCTCTGCGGGGAGGACATCGTGTTGAACTTTCGTTCCGTGAAGTCAGTCTGGCGTTTCGTGAGGCCGACGGGACCATCGTCCAGCACGACACGCTCGTCCTAGAAAATCTTCTCGACGCGCCCGGTCGCCAATTATCCGCGCTCGAACAGCGTGCGTTACTAGTCGACTTCCGTATGCGGCATCCACATCTTCGGCCAGCTTCCGAGGAATTTCAGCGGACCATTCGCGACGATGCGTATTTTAACGCGCTTCAGGTGAAGTACGGCTACGCCATGACCTGCCACAAGGCGCAGGGTGGTGAGTGGAAAACCGTTGTTGTGGACTTCAATGGCTTTGGCGATCCTCGCAACGAGCATTTCTATCGATGGGCCTATACGGCGATTACCCGAGCAGCAGAAAGGTTGGTGCTCGTAAATGCTCCGGAGTTCGCGCCGTATAATGACCAGATCTGGCGGGGAAAAGATCAGGAAAGCGCAATCGCCGAAGGAGCCAGTCCGGACCCGTCTGGCGATCCCGACTGGGATCGCTTCTCCTTCTCTTCCTCGGTCGCCCCGCTGATGGAAGTTCACCAGAAGCTCCGTTCCGCGTGGCATGCGCGAGGTATCGCAATCGATCAACTACGGCATCTCGACTATTGCGAGCGCTACACGCTGACCCGCGAAGGTAAGCGTGCCTCTGTGCAGTACCATTACAACGGGCAGTTTAAGATCAGTCGATCCAGTGAAGTGCCGGGATCTGTGTCTGACCGCCTGCTCGCCGATGACGCACTCGCCATTCTCAGCGAGGTTGCCGGTCAGAAGGACGTCATCCGGCCCGACGCATTCATTCAAGAGTTCCTCGACTTGATGGACCGCGCATTGGCTGGGTCACCCATCGCACGTACGGGAGTTGAATTGTCGCCATATCGCCTGCGCGTAACTGTCGCTGATGCTTCACGCCGCGGGGATATCGACTTTTCGTTCAACAGAAAGTCGACCTGGACGACAGCGCAAGAGGTGGGCGGCCCAGGACGCACCAACGGACTCTATGAAGACGTGAAGAGGCTTATGTCAGCGGATACGGTTGGTAATCAATGACATCCGATGTCATATTCAAACTACGGAAGCAGGGGCGTTCATCCGAGGCATTGGATGTGGCTAGGCAAAACCTCGGAGCGAATGCTTCGGACATCTGGTTTCTGCGTGCATATGCTTGGGTTCTCTATGACCAGATGAAGGATGTTGTGGGCCGGTACGAGACAGGTCAATTGTCTGCCTCTGAACTGAACAACCAATTTACACCTTGCATGAGGGAATTTGTCAGGTTCGCAGACCTGCTGAGACGCGATACTGCCTTTTCGCAGATGTTGCGTCTGTCCGGCAAGGTTTCGAAAGACTGGCGGGAATTTCTTGGTTTTGCCCGGTGGGCCGGGATCGATGCCTTTTCCGATGACGATCGGCAGCCTTTCATCAATGACAAAGGTAAGACCATCGACAGTCTGGAACAGCGTTTCCGCAGAGCAATCTGCAGGGAAGCAGTTGCCCGTCTTGCCGATGGCCAATCGTCTTCCGAGTTGATTGACTGGGGATTGGGCGTTCTCGAGCAATCGCTAGCCGAACACCCCAACGATCAATGGTTAAATTACTACCAAAGCAAAGCTCACCTCGCTCGCGGCGAGGATGAGTTTGCGATCCAGCGTTTGGCGCCGGTTTTACGGCGCCAGTCACGCGCAGCCTGGACTTGGGCCTTACTCGGCGAGATACTCGAAAAGTCACAGCCCGACGACGCTCTGGTATGTTTTGCCTATGCCACACAGCTGGCAAGAGAAGAGCAAGAGGTGGCGAAAATCCGCATCCATCTCGCCCACAGACTTGCGCTTGCAGAGCGCTATGCCGAGTCTGCACGTCAGACATCGCTTGCACTGAAATACCGCGAACAGGCCGGGTACAAGATCCCCCAAGAACTGCAACAACTAGCGAGCAGCGAGTGGTATGCCCGCATTAATGCCGATGGCGGCATGCAGGATATGTCCGATGCGGGACCAGCCGCAATGGCCCTTCTTCGCAACTTGGATCGCAAGAGTCTTACTTACGTTCAGGGCGTGGTGGATCACGTGAACAATGACAAAGCGCTCAGCTATGTCGCCACGGGAATGAATGCCGGATTCGCCCTGAAGCACGCCAGATTCCCCCAGATCGCCGACCTCGTTGCCGGGACGATTGTGGAAGTGGGGCGTGCAGAACCCGAGGGCCCACCGTTGGACTGGCGGTTGTCGGATGCGGCGGAATTGCCAGGGCTCTGCGAAACGATCTCGGGTCGTTTAGAACGCCACGAAGGTAAATCCTTTGCCTTCATCCGCGCCTCCCGCGATGACGTCTTTGTCCCACCTGATTTGGCTAAAGGTTTCGATACGGGGCAGACATACGACGTTTGCTGCCTTGCCGTCAGGCGTCAGGAAAAAACAGGCAAGATTGGTTGGCGTGCTGTGCGGGTCTTTTCAAGCCAGATGGAATAGCCCGTGTTCTGACTTCGGTGTTTGGGCATAGCAAATCCTGCTCGGCGGGTTCAGGACCGGCTGAAAGCTGCAACCCGAGCTTGAAGACCCGCCCTTGCCCTCGAAAGTGCGGCTGTGTTGGTCTTTGTTGAACAGCGTTCTGCTGCTTTGTCGCCCAGGAAAAACGCGATCCGCTCAGCATTGGCCCCGCTAGGATGGGGTAGCCCATCCAATATCCGGCGATTATCTACCAGACCCTCGGCCGCAAGAGCTTGCATCGCCGCAGCGACCTTCGGACCAAGAGGGACAATCACCGCATCGGACAGCGCACGGAGCTCTTGGCCCGTATAGGCCTCGAGCCAACCTCGCAACGCGAGCGTCTTGACCATATCGGGCTGCCCTGACCAGTTCTGTCCATCGACGAACACGGGATACCGCAGCGCCGATGTGAAATGCACGAGTTCGCCTTTGTCGGACCACAGCGAAGCCGTTGATGCCAAGCCCAACCATTGTCCGACACCGATTAGGTCGAGCATGCGGACGAGATTGGTCCGCATGGGTTCACCCGAGAAGCTGGCAAAGGTCTTCGCGGCAGCGGCGGCCTCTGCAACCGTTCGCCCTTCCAGCAAGGCCTTCCGCGCGGCGCGCAGCGCATTAGCTGTGAATCGGCGTGCAAAAAGGACCCCGTTAGCGGGGTGATCGGCGTCTAAAAGGGACCCCTCATTTCGATAGCTTACACAGTCGCCTGGAAGTTCAG
>NZOF01000088.1 GCA_002695185.1 Erythrobacter sp. | reverse complement strand
GGTCATGGGCGCGCCGTCACCGCGTCGGCGCGCGCCAGACGAAGCGGCCATCGCCGTCCTCGTCGGTGTAGAGAGGGGTGGCCCGGCCGATCACGGCGGAGGCCGGGAGCGGGCCGAAATAGCGACCGTCGAGGCTGTCGCGGACCTGCCAGTTCATCAGGAACAGCTCGCCATTCGCGACCAACCGGCAGCCCTGCCAGATCGGGAGCGGACGGCCGCGACGATCGCGATCAAGGGCGTCACCCATCGGCACGCCGTCGACGGTGATGGCGAGCCCGGTCCGGCAGACTCGCTGTCCCGGGAGCGCGGCGACGCGCTTCAGCAGCGGCACGCCGCGCGGCAGGTAACCGCCATCGGACAGGAAGGTGGCGAGTGGTTCAGGAGCATCCACCGCGACCAGATCGGTCACGGCGACCGGGCCGGGTTCGTTGATGGTATAGAAGCCGACGGGCGTGCTGGCGGACGCGTTCCAGATCAGCTTCGGCGCGAACGATGCCACAGAGGCGATGCCGAGAAGCGACACGGCCGCCGTCGTGACGATGGCGTAGGAGAGCCGGGTCATGCGCCGATCTCCCGGCGCAGGAGGAAGGCGCGATGCTGGCGCGCATCGTAAGCGCGCGGCGTTTCGCCGACGGTCATCCGATTGTGGACATGGCGCCAATGGTCGGGCGAAACCTCGATCGGATCGATGCCGCGCGCCTCTATGGCGTCGATGAGTTGGAGCACGCGCTCCACCTTCGGCCAGCCATCGACGTGCAGCAGAACCTCTGCGCCGGGCGTGACCGTCGGAATGGTCTGGCACGCTGCGTCGCGCTCGACCGTGCGCAGGATGTCGAGCCGCGAGAGAACGGTGCCGTGCTCGTTCGCCGCCCAGCGCACGAGCGCGAGGACGCTGCCGGGAGGGAAGAAGAGGATGCGACGGCGGCGGTCGAGGATCTGCTCGCGCCGCTCGCGGCCGAAGCGAACCCAGTGCTCCGTTTGCTTCTCGATCCAGACGAGTTCGACCTGGGTGAATGCTTCGGGCGGCAGTTCGGCGGCAGCACGGCCGACGCGCACTGGCGCGGCGACAACGCCGGTCATTGTCCTTCTCCTGACGGGGGTGGGAATTCGCGTTCAAACAGCGCGCGCACCATGTCGGTGACGGTCTGGCCGCGCTGAAAGGCGGCGATCTTGATGCGACCGCGCATGTCGGCGGTGACGTCGATTGTCAGCCGGGCCGAGAAGTCCTCGGCGGGCTGGCTACGGGAGGCCTGGCGTTCGGGCGCCTTGATCCAGTCTTCGGGATTGGCTGGACGAGCGGCAAAGCTGCGTTTCGGGGACCGCTCGCTCATGCGCCGATCCTCGCGACTTCCGCCGCGAGCGCGGCGATCTCGCGCGCGCCGGGACAATCCCCGTCATGCTCGGCGGCGAGCCGGCCGGTCTGCACGACGTCGGCGAAGACGATGCGCTGGCCGATCGTGGTCGAGAGCAAGGGCGGGTCGTGATCCGCCAGCGTCTCGGCGGTCTCCCGCGCCAGAACCGTGCGGGCCGCGCAGCGGTTCAGCACGAAGCGCGCGGCGAGCTGCGGGCGGTAGATGCGCGCCTCGCTGAGCAGCGCGAGCATTTCGGCGGACGCCCAGCCATCGAGCGGCGATGGCTGCACCGGGATCAGCACGAGGTCGGCGGCGAGCAGCGCCGAGCGCATCAGCCCGGCGACGCGCGGCGGGCCGTCGATGACGACATGGTCGGCGTCGCGGGCCAGCTCCGGCGCTTCACGGTGGAGCGTGTCGCGGGCGAGGCCGACGACACCGAACAGCCGCTCCAGCCCCTCCCGGCTGCGCTGCTGCGACCAGTCGAGCGCCGAGCCCTGCGGATCGGCGTCGATCAGCGTGACGCGCTGTCCACGGCGAGCCCATTCGCCAGCAAGGTGGAGGGCGAGCGTCGTCTTGCCGACGCCGCCTTTCTGGTTGAGCAGCGCGACGATCATGACGGTCTCCCGGCGATCGGGGACTCGTCCACAGCGGCCGAAAAACCCGGTCGCGTTAGAAAGATTCCGTAGGAATCTAGGTTAGATAAGTTACAGGGCTCGCAAACTGCTGATTCAGCACGAGGAATCGACGATTCCGGTCCCCGATAGCACGAGAGTCCGGTCCCCGATGGCACGACAGTGCTGGTCCCTGATAGCACGAGACTATTCACAGCTTATCCCCAGGACGAGAGTTGCTCCGGCGACGACGGCGCGGGATGCCGAGGGCATCCGGGTCGGTCGGCACAAAGGAGAGAATTTCGGGACCGCCGAGGCATTGCTCGATGGTGAGCCGGTAGCCTGGCAGCGGCTGGCGGCGGACGATGTCGCGCAGGTCGTAGGCGAAGTGCTTGAGCGGCGAGAGGCTGCCGGACTTGGCGTGGAGATACGGGAAATCGAAGCTCCAGCCGAATTCTTGGCGGCCACCGTGTTTCCGCACGAGGCGGTACAGCCAGCGCTCCAGGCCGCCCGTCAGGCCGAAATAATTGCGGTCGATCGTCAGCACGAGCGCGTCGTCGAGGACGGCGCCGTAGAACCAGTCGGGCACGATCAGTTCGAGGCCGAGCGGCCGGCCGCGATGATCGGCACGCTCTTTCCATTCGTTGATCCAGGAGAAGCGGTGCATCCGCCGCTCGGTCGGCTGGCGGATCGAGGTCGCGACCGTTGTCGATTGCAGCCTATCCAGCGCGGCCTTCAGGCGGTCGTAGTCGCGCAGCGACACGCCGCGGCCGATGAAGTTCAGAATTTCATAGGGGGTGGTCGCCATCAGGCGTGAGGGGCGCAGGCCGACGTCGCGCGCCTCGACGATCTGCGAGGCCGCCCAGATGAGGACGTCCGCGTCCCAGATCGTGGCCATGCCGTGCTCGGGCACGGCTTCGACGCGGATTTTTACCGAGCCGGTTTTGAAGTCGATCGGCGCCAGGCGCTTTGACTTGGCGAGCGAAAAGAACGGATAGGCCATGAGGTCCTGCGCATCCCGCGGAGCGAGATCGCCGGGCAGCGCTCGGAACAGATCGAGCTGCGCGCGCTCATCGAGATGGGTGTGGCGGGACGACACGGCCGGCCACCTCAGCGCGCGAAGCGGCCGCCGGCGGCGGGGGAAGCTGCCTGGCGTTTGGCCGGCAAAACAGTGCCGCCGCGCGGATCGGACGTGGAGGTGACGAGACCGCGATCCGCCCAGGCCTGAAGGTCGTCGACGGAATAGACCACACGGCCGCCGAGTTTGCGATAGATCGGACCGGTCCCGTAGGTCCGATGCTTCTCGAGGGTGCGTTCGGAAAGGCCGAGGAAGCGAGCCGCCTCCTGCGTTCTCAGGTAGCGTGGCGGTAAATTGGCGGCTCTTTCGGCCATGATCGCACCTCCGTAGTCTCGCGGGCGGCCGCTTCGAATAAGCGGCGGGTTGCGAGCACGGTGGCGCGAAGACGGCGCCCCGGACGATGTCGAAGTAAGATGCTAAAATCGACACGCGAGCGGGTATCAGCGATCCCGGCGTGGGCGGCGCAGCAATGTCCGATAGCCGCCGCGAACGAGCTTCATGCCGTCGCGGGCGAGACGGATGGTGATCTCCCGGATCGGGTCGCCGACCCAGGATGCTGC
The DNA here is from genome assembly GCA_002695185.1 of Erythrobacter sp. The sequence goes on along the minus strand of NZOF01000088.1, from coordinate 44,731 downwards.
GTCAATCTTGTGCTGGGGGAAGAGATGCTCGGCGACGGTGCGGTAGATGGCGCCGCTCGCGCGCGCGTCGATGGCGCGCAGCATCTGGCGGGCGCGCTGACGTCTTTGCGGCGTCAGGCGTGGATCGGGCGGCACGCGCTTGCCGAACATCGCGTGCCAGAGCCGTTCGACCGCGGTCAGTCGGTCGGGCGTCAGTTCATCGAATAAGATGAACGCGCCAAGGGGGCGGGCATCATCGACGTTGAACAGGGCCACGTCGTGGGGTTCGCCGCGCAGTACGAGCCGGATCAGGCCAGGATCATGCTCGATGATGGCGTGGGCGTGCAGATCCTCAACGCGGAGGTGGAGATGTCCCGCCGGGTTCGGTCCGATGGTGAACGGGAGTGTCGCGGGATCGGTTTGCGGGATCCAGAAGATTGGCTGGATGAGCGCCGAGTTGCGAGGGTCGGCGACGAAATCGCAAGCCCCATCGTTCAGCAAATTCCTGAGCGATGGCTTCGGTAAGCCGCCCGGTGGCTACCAAGTCACGGTATGCGTTCCGGTAATCGGGGTTACGACGCAAGAACTCCCAGGCAAGATCGCCGGGGGTCAGCTTGTCAATGTAGTCATAGGCGGCCTCGGACCGCCAATCTTCATCTTCGGACATCCTTCTCTGCCTCTGCGCAAGTTCATTCAACGCGAGTTATGCGGCAGATACGATTCCCGGTTGAACGAGGCGGGGGAAGGACGAAGTGGGCGCGACGTGATGCGGTTTGCGCATCACCTCAATGAAGGCGACCCTGAAGAAGCTCGCAGAAGCCGCTTTTCGTCATCCATTTCGCGCGGTCGAGATGGCTGGTGTAGACGTGCAAGGCGCGCTCCGGATCGGCGCCCGCATCGAGGTTGAACAGCACCGCGACAACCTCACGCCAATCCGCGCCCTCACGCTCGGCGTCGAGCAGCCGGACGTAGAGCTTCAGATGTGCGTGGTCATAGGCCGTGAGCGCTGCCCCGGACGGCGGCTGATCAAGAAAGTCGTCTTTGGTCACAACATCCCCCGATCACGCGATGTATCCAAACTGGAGGGAATTGTTAACGATGATTTTATCGGAAGGATGACGCAAGGCTCTACTGCGGAACGTTGGGCCAACGCAGCGAGTTGTCGAACGTCAGTTTTCCTTCTTTGCATCGACGAGCAGCACTCCCTTGCCCTGATCGGAGTTCAGGAAGACGATGCCGGCGCGTTCGAAGGCCCTTCTCACCTCATCGCGCGTACTCTCAAAGACCTCGAGACCACTGGCGGATTCGAGGCGCTTGAGCGCGGTCAATGAGACCCGGGCCTGGTCAGCGAGCGTCTCCTGTGTCCAACCCAGCAACGCGCGTGCGGCCCGAAACTGTCGGGCGGTGATCATGCATGATCACCTCCCACACGGACCTACGCGCACGCCAAAACTACGACTATAATAGTCGTTCTCGGCGTGATTTCCTAGCAAGAAGTGCCTGCTGGGGCTCCGAGTGATCGAAAAACGCGGCGACTGATTCGGTCGCCTCACGGCCAAAGGCCCCGGCCTTTCGGCCGGGGCCTTGCGCGAAGCCTCAGTCGCCGCGCCGCCCGTTGGGGCGGGACCAGATCAGCGAGAAGGTGTCTTCGCCCTCGTCGTCGAACAGGTTGGCGTAGATCGGGGCGTTGAAGCTCGGATCGTCGAGCTTGAGGCCCAGATAGTCGCGGCCCTCGTTGGAGCGCTTGGACCAAGCGGCACCGATCTCGGCGCGGCCGACCAGGACCCGGTGGCTGGGAGCGTTCTCGCCGGTGGCGCGCTGGTCGGGGACGATGCGCACGTTCTTGGCCTGGACGCTGAGGGTGACGATGTCGCCGGTGAACTCGTTCGAGCCGGTCTTCTTGAAGGTGCCGATGGTCGCCATTGTAAGTCTCCGTTTTCCGTTTCCGAGCCCGCACCATTGCGGCCTCGATGGCGATCGGTTGGCCGGAGGCGATCGACGGCGCACCCCGAAGGGGCCTGACAGCTAAGGAGGGGTTTCTTGTCTCGCGAGGAATGGCGGCGCAGCCGGCAGGGGAAGAAAGTTTGACGCGGCTGTTGCGTCATAGGCGATCGAGGCGAAGCCGGCCTTCGGCCAGATCAGGCCATTGGAGAGGCCGTTTGGAGCGGTCGCGTGACGGGCAGAAAGGGAGAGATGGCGCCCCACCGCCGCCGCCAAGATGACGTCGCTACGAACCTCACCGGAGAGCAATGTTTCAGCGTCCCGGTCGATCACCGCATCCTGACCCGGCCTGCCTCCGTGGGACGTTCCCGCATCAAACGGATCTAGGCACAAGCTCAGGTGGCTGACGCTGTGCCTCCGCCCCCCATGGGTCGCTTTCAGGGCCGTACGACGATCCGCTTTCCAAGCCCCGCAACCGCCCAACTCTCCTGACGGGGATCGCCGGGTTCATTGTCGCCCTGGTCCGCGCCACGACGACATGCGCGATGTCAGGTCTGCGCGAGGTTCCGGCCGGCGGGGCTGCTGGCCGTGGCCCTTCCCGCGACCTGGACGAAGGCCGTGATGGCGACGGCGATGGCCCCGATAACGGAGAATGTGATCTGCCAGCCGTCAGACGGCATCAGGTGCTTCACGATGCCATGGGTGGCGTGGAAGCCCGCAATCGTCGCCGGTGCGACGAAGGCGATGGCCACGATCAGCTTTAGCCACATCGGTCGCACGAAGGCGATCAGTAGATGGCCGGTCGCCAGCGTGAGGGCGGCGGCGACTGCTCCGACGAGGATCGCGCCAGGGATGCCGGCGCCGGTGCCGAGCGCCCAGGCGCCTGCGGTAAAACCGACGAACGCCGGCAGCGCGAAGACGGCCAGCGTGAACAGCAGCCAGCATAGCAGGCCGATGGCCGTGAGGGATTCTAGAATTGCAATGATGATCATAGTGGTGGTCTCCGTGAGAAAGTCTGACGGTCGCGCCACCACCACCACGGCGCACTCGAACTTTAGCTGAAAATCGCCTGCGCCGGGAGCGGAAACCGCGTGCGACTTCCGCTCGAGGCGCCGGTTCGCCCCGGTTATGGGGCGAAGGGATCGATCTCATGCACGATCGCGGCCATGTCACCGTCGTATTCGCTGGTGGGCGTCACCGACAGGGTGCCGTCACCGGCCTGGAAGATGATGATGGCGGCCATCAGGGTGGTCGCGAGGCTAAAGGCGAAGGCGTGCGCGTCGTTGAGGGACATCGATCCGGCTCCTGTTTTTTAGCGGAGGACCATCCCCCGCTGACAGGCGCCCGAAGTGTCGGACTGAACGCTGCAATCACCGCGCAGGCGCAGCCGAAGCGGCGGCATGCTCGCATAGCCGACCCTTTACGGGTTGATGGCGTCAGGCGATCAGTCTGACCAAGGATCAGCGCAAATGAAGCGGGGGTGGTACTTCCGTTGAAAGAGGGACCGTGTCAGTGAGCGTAAGCACCTGTCTGTTATTCTGAAGCAAGAGTGAGTTTCCGCGCCGTCAGTAAATTGGACGGAGCTTCGTAACGGCAAAGGAGGGTGTAGCTGGTGTCCGTAGATCGGTCAGAAGGTTGGGATGAGATCGCCGACCGCTTCCTCACGGCTCGATCTGATGTCGGGGCGACGTTGGTACGGTCATGGGCGCTCAGCAACGTGCCAAGCGCCGGAACGATCGTCGATGTGGGGTGCGGCTCTGGAGTGCCTATAGCAGAAGTCCTGATCGAGGCCGGACTCTCGGTGTACGGCATCGACGCATCACGCAAGCTCGTGAACGCGTTCAGTCATCGCTTCCCGAATGCGCCATGCATTTGCGAGCCAGCCCAGGAAAGTCAGTTTTTTGAAGCCTCGTTCGATGCTGCGGTTGCGGTCGGACTGCTGTTCCTGCTTCCACCGTCTGACCAGCGGGAAGTCATTTATCGGATCGCTGCCGCATTAAAGCCAACTGGACAATTGCTCTTTAGCTGCCCGTTGGAAATTTGCGAGTGGGACGACGTACTGACCGGGCGAAGGTCACAGTCTTTGGGCCACGAGGCCTATCGAGCTTTGCTACGCGACGCGGGTTTGCAATTGGTTGGCTGTGAGATCGATGAGGGGCGCAACAACTATTTTCATGCCGTCAAGCAGATGATCTAGTTTCATGCTGTATTTGGTCGGCGGCGCTCACGCGCCGCCGAACTTCCAGACCGGGATGCCGAGCTTCTTGGCCTTGTCGGCGAGGTTGTCGTGGATGCCGGTGCCCGGGAAATGCATCACTCCCTTGGGCACGATCTCCAGCATCTGATCATTGCGCTTGAACGGCGCGGCGCGGCCGTGCTTCGTCCAGTCGGGCGCGAAGCCGATCTGCGGGACGTTGCGGTTCGTCGCCCAGAGCGAGGCGATCTTCTCCGCGCCCTTCGGCGACTTGCCGTGCATGAGGACCATGTCCGGGTGCTTCCCATGAACCTGGTCGAGCTTGGCCCAGATGAGCTGGTGATCGTTGAAGTCGAGCCCGCCGGTGACGACGATCTTCGGGCCGGGAGGCAACAGCACTTCCTGCTCGGCGCGCTTCTTCGCCATCAGAAAGTCGCGGCTGTCGATCATCGCCGAGGTGAGATTGCGATGGTTGACCTTCGAACCGCTGCGCGGAAGCCATGCCTTGCCGACGTGGCGTTCGTAGTGTTCGGCGGCCTGGTCGCGCATCAGCTCGAAAGCGGCCTGGCGTTCGACGAGTGTCTGGCCCTCTGCGATCTGACGCTCAAGCTCGACCGACTTCACCTCGCTGCCATCCTGTTCACGTTGCCCGCGGCGCTGGGCCTGCTCGTTATCGTCAAGCTCGCGCGCGATCCGTTCGGTGGCGCGATGGAAGACGTTGGTTGTCGACCAGAGGAGATCGTCGAGGTCGGGTTCGAGGCGCGTGTCCTCCAGAGTGGAAATCAGGGCTTCGAAGATGTCGGCGACGGCGCCCGCGACGGCGTTTCCGTCCGGAAGAAGCCGCTGGTCCGGTTCGTCGGCGAAGGGCCGGTAGCCGTGGAGCTGCAACTCGTTGAGGACGTGGTCGGTGGGTGAGGATTCTCGGGTAGCGTCGAAGTCGTCGTGGTCGTTCATGGGATGCTCCGTCGGTTGGACCGCGACCGTCGCGGCCTTCATGGCGACGAAGCCCACCGGCGGGACGGCCCAGCATCCGGAGCGCAGCGCAGGGCTTGATGGCTAAGGCCGGCTATTTTGCCTCGCGATGGAAAGGCGCGGCACGCGCCGCCGGAAAATAGCCCGCCGCCGCCATTGCCGGGCCGGTCCGACTGTGGGCCGATCGCCCTCTCGAAGGCCGAGGCGCGGTCCTCTCAGACGGTATGGGGCACCCGGACGGGCATGACGGCGCCGCCGCCACCTTCCTCCTTGCCGGCTATGCCGCGACAGCCATGAAGCGCGCCACGTCCTGCGGCCCGATCTGCATCCGGGTCTGGCTTCTGAGCGCGTCGATGCCGAGGGTGCGGAGATCCTCGTTGAAGTCGCCGAGCTGGGGAGAGATGACGATCGCCTCGATCCCGACCACGTTCGCCCGTTCGACCAGGCTGTCCCGCGCACCGTCACCGGCCGGATCGTCGTCGCGCAGGATGTAGAGCCGCCGCAGCGTGTCCGGGAACAGGATGGCGGCGAGATGGGCTGCGGAGAGCGCCGCTAGCATCGGCATGTCGGGCAAGACCTGCCTGACCGATAGCACGGTCTCGATGCCTTCGCCGGCCGCCATGACTTCGCCGCCCGTGCCGAAGCGCACCGCGTTGCCGAGAAGATCGCCCATCGCCCGCCTCGGCGTGTCGAGTGGCGCCTTGTCGCGGCGTCGCGGGTCGAGCCAGGTCCGATGCGCCCCGGTGATCCTGTCGTGGAGGTCGGTGACGGCGGCGATCATCGCCGGCCAAGTCTCGGTCGGAGAATGCTCGTCGGGTCGATAATAGCAGCGCGGGTGGAAGCGCAGGTTTCCGGTCCCGCGCAAATCCGTAATGCCGCGTCCGCGTAGATACGACTGTACGAGCGTACCCGTAATCGGCTGCGACATGCCGATCAGGCGGCGGGCCGCCTCTGGCGACCCGTGCGGCGCCGGGGCCTGGCGCGGGTTTGCCGGCATGGGCTCGGGTGGCGGCATGCTGAGGAAGGTCCGTGCCTCGTCGGCGACGTCCTTGAAGTCGATGAGGCCGCAGCTCTCGCGGATCACGTCGAGCAAATCGCCATGCTCGCCGGTCGCGGCGTCGGTCCATTTGCCGGCCGGACCTTTCGGAGAGTCCTTGAGCCGCACATACATCGAGCGGCCGGGCGTGTTGCGCGCGTCGCCGACCAGCCAGTAGCGGCCCTCGCGCCTGCCGCTGGACAGGTAATGGCGGCACACCGCCTCGGCCTGCCGGCCGAGACGCTGCGCGAGATCGGAAGCATCGTGTCGGGACATCACGCGGCCTCCCGTTCGGAGATGCGCGCCACCGGATAGGTGTCGAGCAGCTTGGCAAGGATGCCCGGCCCGGTGCCGTCGGCCGGCACGAAGAAGCGCAGCTTCCAGGAGATGATCTCGCTGAACAGGCCATAGGCGCGGAGCCGCTCGCGCATCGCCTCGGTGAAGCCGGTCAGCTCCAGGCGATAGGCGCTCATGACGCGGGCACGGCGAAGCTGGAGGCCCTCGGCCAAGTCGAGGATCGTGCGGCCCTCCATCAGCGCGGCGAAGGCGTGTTCCGGTGTCAGCGTGCTCGCGCCTTGCGAGGCGGCGTTGGCAGCCCAGGCCGGCGAGACACGGCGGCCGATGATGCGCTCACCGGCGTCGGTCTGGAGCCGGTAGACCCGCGTCGACTCGTCCGGCAGGCGCTTCCAGATCGGCAGCAGCAGGCCGGCGACGATGTGGATCGTGCTGTCGGAGAAGTCCGGGATGTCGGCAAGCTCGGCCTCCCACGCGGCGGCGAAGCGCTCACGGTCGGCTTCCTCCCAATGGCTCTCGTCCATCATGCGCAGCGGCGCATAGTGCTGCTCCATCGGCCGGATCAGGCAGACGCGGCGCTCGATCTCCCCGTCGTCGAGCATCATCGACGGCGCCGGCATCTGCACAGCGGCGCGACCGGAGCGCCGGTTGACCAGCAGCCGCGCGCGCGGATCGGCAAGATGGTCGAGCGCGATGGCCAGCGTGACGGGGCGATTACGCTCCCGGCGCGTGATCGTCAGCAGTCGCGTCTCCGCGCCGGTGCCGGGATGAACATGGATGACCTGGCTGTCCATCACCACGAAGCTCTCGGCCTGCAGCGTCTCCAGACCGACGTCATAGTGGCCGCTACGGACCGCACCCTCGATCTTCGCGGTCAGGAGCTGCTCGAAGGCGGTGAATAGGATGCCCTGCAGCTCGATGGTGAGCGCCAGCAGCCGGTTGAGGAAGGTCTTGATCGGCGGCAGCTCATCCTTGATGCCGTTGTCGTCCATCAGCTTCAGGCCGGTGGCGCATTCGAAGCGATCGAGCGAGCAACCCTCGACCTTGCCGCGCACGAGCAGCAGGTAGAGCTGGCGCAGCGCATCGCGCGCATAGTGGGATTCGAGATTGTCCTCGGGCCGGAACAGGCCCTGACCGCCGGTCTGCCGCTGTCCGCGCGTGATGGCGCCGAGCGTGTCGAGCCGGCGCGCGATGGTCGAGAGAAAGCGCTTCTCGGCCTTCACGTTGGTGGCGATCGGCCGAAACAGCGGCGGCCGCGCCTGGTTGGTGCGGTTGGTGCGGCCGAGCCCCTGGATGGCGGCGTCGGCCTTCCAGCCGGGCTCCAGCAGATAGTGGATGCGCAGGCGCTGGTTCCGGACAGCGAGATCGGCGTGATAGCTGCGGCCGGTGCCGCCGGCGTCGGAGAAGACGAGGACGCGCTTGTCGTCGTCCATGAAGGCGGCCGCCTCGGCGAGATTGGCGGAGGCCGCCCGGTTCTCCACGGCAAGCCGGTCGCCCTTGCGCACGATGCGGCGCGAACGGCCGGTCACCTCGGCGACGACGTCCGTGCCGAAGCGCTGGACGATCTGGTCGAGCGCGCCGGGAACCGGCGGCAGCGACGCGAGCCGTTCGATCAGCTCGTCGCGGCGGGCGACGGCCTCGCGGCTCTCGACGGGTTGGCCGTCGCGATAGACTGGACGCGACGACAGATTGCCCTCGCTGTCCGAGAACGGCTCGTAGAGCTGCACCGGAAAGGAATGGGCGAGATAGTCCAGCACATATTCGCGCGGCGTGATGTCGACTCGCACGTCGTTCCATTCCTCTGTGGGGATCTCGGCGAGACGGCGCTCCATCAGGGCCTCGCCGGTCGAGACGATCTGGATGACGGCGGAATGGCCGGCCGCCAGGTCCTGCTCGATCGAGCGGACCAGCGTCGGCGTCTTCATGCTGGTGAGTAGATGGCCGAAGAAGCGCTGCTTGGCGCTCTCGAAGGCCGAGCGCGCGGCCGACTTCGCCTGCCGGTTCAGCGTGCCGATCTCGCCGGTGATGTTGGCGGCCTGCATCGCCGCATCGAGATGATTATGGATGATGGCGAAGGCGCCGGCATAGGCATCGTAGATGCGGGTCTGCTCGGGCGTGAGCTGGTGCTCGACCAGGTCGTATTCGACGCCATCATAGGAGAGCGAGCGCGCCGTGTAGAGGCCGAGCGCGCGCAGGTCGCGGGCCAGGACCTCCATGGCTGCGACGCCGCCATTGTCGACCGCCTCCACGAACTCGGCTCGGTTGGCGAAGGGCAAATCCTCGCCGCCCCACAGGCCGAGCCGCTGGGCATAGGCGAGATTATGGACGGTGGTCGCGCCGGTCGCCGAGGCATAGACGACGCGGGCGTTCGGCAGCGCGTGCTGGAGGCGGAGCCCCGCACGGCCCTGCTGCGACGGGGACACATCGCCCCGTTCTCCCTTGCCGCCGCCGGCGTTCTGCATCGCGTGGCTCTCGTCGAAAATGATCACTCCGTCGAAATCGGAGCCCAACCATTCGACGATCTGCTTGACCCGCGAAAGCTTCTCCCCACGGTCGTCGGACCGTAGCGTGGCGTAGGTGGTGAATAGGACGCCTTCGGGCAGTCGGATCGATGTCCCTTGAGGAAAGCGCGAGAGCGGCGTGACGAGCAGCCGCTCCATGCCGAGCGCCGACCAGTCGCGCTGCGCGTCTTCGAGCAGCTTGTCGGACTTGGAGATCCAGACGGCCTTGCGACGTCCCTGGAGCCAGTTGTCGAGGATGATGCCAGCCGACTGGCGGCCCTTGCCGGCGCCGGTGCCGTCGCCGAGCATGAAGCCGCGGCGGAAGCGCACCGCGTTCGGGGCATCGTCCGGCGCGGCGGTGACGAGATCGCCGGTCTCGTCCACGGTCCAGGACCCGGCGAGATATTCGCCATGGGCCTCGCCGGCATAGATCACCGTCTCGAGCTGGGCATCGGAGAGGATGCCGTCGGCGACGATCGGCGCTGGCAGCGTCGGCCGATAGCTGGGCTTCGGCGGCGCGACCGAGGCCATGGCGGCGGACTGCACCAGCTTGGTCGGGTGCGGCTGCGCGCCCTCGATGCGGATCGACTGGAGCGCATAGGCCTCATAGATCGAGTCCGACAGGCGGCCACTCTCCGGCGGCGTCCAGTCGATGGTCTCATAGGCGAGCGGCACGCCTTCGATCTGGGCAATCTGGCGGGCGGGTTGGGCCGTCGCCGCGCGGGCGAGATTGCCTCGCACTGTGCGCGGCGGGGTGACCGGCGTCGCCATGGGACGCGCGATCGAGGCCGGCAGGCGCACGGGAAGCTGCGCATCGATCCAGCCTAGCAGCGTCGCGACATCGGGTGCGATGCCGGCGGAGTCGGGGAAGCTTTCGGGGTCCTCTGCCGGCGCCTTGTCGATGACGGTCAGGCGGGTCTCGATGGTCGTGCCGTGCTTGGCATAGACCGAGCCGGCGATCGCTCCGGTAAACACGACGCGGCCCCGCGCCTGTAACCGGACGAAGGCGTCCCGCCACGCTGGAGACTCATGCGAAAAGTTGGCGCCGGTGATGGCGACCAGCCGCCCGCCATCGGCGAGACGGGCGAGCGCCGAGGCGATATGCCGATAGGCGGCGTCGGCAACGCGTCCGGAAACGTTCGCCATCACCGAGAATGGCGGGTTCATGATGACGACGCTCGGCACGGCGGCCGGATCGAGATGATCGTCGATCTGGGCGGCATCGAAGCGCGTGACAGGAACGGCCGGAAAGAGAGAGGTGAGAAGATCGGCGCGGGTCTCGGCCAGTTCGTTGAGGATGAGCGATGCGCCCGCGGTCTCGGCGAGGACGCCGAGCAGCCCGGTGCCGGCGGACGGCTCGAGCACGCGGTCGGCCGGGGTCAATGTCGCCGCCGTCAGCGCGGCGAGGCCGAGCGGGATCGGCGTCGAGAATTGCTGGAAGGCCTGCGCCTCCTCGGATCGGCGGGTGTGCGTCGGCAGCAGCCCGACGATCTTGGTCAGCGCCGACAGCCGTGAAGCCGGCGATGCGGCTTTGCGGAAAAGCGGCTTTCCGTATTTGCGCAGGAACAGGACGGTCGCGGCCTCGCAGGCGTCATAGGCGGTTTTCCAGTCCCAGGCGCCGGCTGCGTCGGATGCGCCGAAGGCGTCCTCCATGGCGCTTCGCGCCATGGCGCTTCGCAGCATGGCGGCATCGACGGTGCGGCTCTGTTCGAGGTGGGAGAGGATGCGCTCGGCAGCGGCGAGGATGGCGGCGGCCGGCGGCATGTGCGGGATAAGCGGAAGCGAAGCCGCCTGAGCGGGTGGAAGCGGAGCATGGAGCATGAGGGGAACCTCGGAGAGCGGGACAGGAGCGAGCCGGCCCGGCGCTCTCTCTCGACCGGACGGGCTCAAACCCGTCCCGGCCACCCCCTCACTCTGGCGCGGGCGGAACCTGGCCTGCCGCACCGGCTTCCGGTGGGCTGTAGATCTCGAAGGGATTGCCGTCGGCGAGATGGCCGAACGGCGTGAAGACGAATTCGCCGTCATCGCGGCCGACGGCGCAGATGACGTAGCGCGGCTCGCCGGTCGCCACGTCGGTGCATTCCATCAGCGCCAGGTCGCCGCCTTTCGCGGCGCGCAGCAGCGTCTGGAAATTGGCGCGTGCATGGTCGGGGATGCTCATCGCGCGCCTCCTTCGGCAAACCGGTCGGCGAGCCAGCTGCCGGTGCTCGTCCACGCGATCGTCTCGCCGGTGGCGAGATCGAGGACATGCGCGCCGCCCGAAAAGCCGTCGATCAAGGGATCGGAGGCGATGCCGGCCCATTGGAATCCCCAGCGGCCGGTCAGCCCGAAGGCCTCGGCGCAGCGCGTCACGAAGGTGATCGCAAGCTGCTGATCTGCGGTGCCGGGGGCGCGCAGCCAGAGCCGCGACGCACCGTGGTCGGGTGTTACCGACAGACGAAACGGCTCGGCGGGCGGGTCCTCGCGGCCGTTCTGGGCCATCAGCATGGCGTAGATGTCGAAGGCCCGGGCGACATTGGCGGAGGTGCCGAGGTCGAGCAGGCAGGAATAGCGGGTGAAGAAATCGGTCATGGCGGGCTCCGGAAACGAAAAGAGCCCGGCGCTCGGGCCGGGCTCGGAGTGGGTTCGGGGTGGCGGCGGCTAGTAGCCGAACTTCCAGGATGGCCAGGCTTGGCCGTCGTCGGCGGCGCGCACGGCGTCGGCGAGATAGGCGGGATCGCCTTCGACGACGGTGGGATCGCGCACGGGGTTTCGTCGATGATCGTCACGCGGCCGACGAGCCCGTCCTCGACCTCGACATGCACGGGAACGAGGAACTGGAAGACGACGCGGCGTGGCGACGGGGTGGATCGCGACATGGCGATGCTCATTCGGTTGGAGAAAGAGCCGGAGCGGCCGAAGCCGCTCCGGGAGTTCGTCACTCGGCCGCGACAAGGTGCGGTTCATCGGCGTCGGCCTCGGCCGTGACCTCCTCGTCGTCGCCGGCGAGGAATGCGGGCAGCGCCGCGTCGCCATCGTCACTGGCGTCTCCGCTGTCGGTCTCGACGTCCGGCGTGGACGCGTCGGCATCGTCGATGAGACGCAGCGGCTCGGGGAGCCAGCCGCTGTCGGCCAACAGACGTTCAGCCTCCTTGGCCATGTCGCCCTTCTTCAGGTGGTCGATGAGCTGCGCGGCCTGTTCGCCGACGCCCTCGCGCACCGCCTGCAGGATGCGAGGCTTGGTGACGCGATTGAGGTAGTTGCCGAAGGTCGGGCGCCAGCCGGCCTCCACCAGGTCGAGGCCCGTCGCCTTCGTCAGGCGGTCGGCCTGGGCGAGCCGCATGTCGAGCGTGTGCTGCGACACGCCGCCGGCGCTGTGCGGGTTCGGCCGCTCATAGAGCGCGTTGACGCCATAGCTGACGCAATGCGCGAGCAGCGCCATCCGGCTGGCGTCGTCCAGGCCCGCGAGCCAGTCCCACAGGGCGTCGTCCTCCTTCGGGATGTCGCCGGCCCAGGCGGCGTGCCGGTCCTGCACCGCACGGGCGGATGGGCTGTCCTTCAGCGCATCCTGCGCCGGGAAGAAGACGTGCTTCACCCCGGCCTCCATGGCGCCCGTGTACATGCGGGTCATGAAGGTGTCGGAGACCAGCTTGTGCAGCAGCGCGGTCATGGCGACGTGCGGGTTTTCCGCGACGGCGTTGCGCAGCGCCAGCGTGCGATAGGCCGTCAGCTCGATGATCAGGCGCTCGGGGAGCGGCTTGATCGCGTCGTCCTCGTCGTCCTCCGTCTCGACGGGCTGGCCGCCGATCGTGATGACGGCACGCTGCACGGCGGGCGCACCGGGTTCGCCCGGCTGACTTCCGGTCTCGTCCCCATCGGTTTCGATGCCGGGTTCGGGAGCTTCGTCCTCGGCCCTGACGTAGCCGCGATCGATGGCGACGCTGCCGTCATGCGCGATGCTGATGAACACGCCCGCGCGGGCAATGTCGTCAGCGTCGAAACGGACCGGACGGGTCTCGAAGGCGGACAGCGCCGTCTCGATCTCGCCAAGCCGCTGGTCGACCTCGTCGGGCAGTTCGTCGGCCCCTTCATATTCGGCCTCGAGCTTCTGATATTCGGCGTTGAGCACGTCGATCGTCGCCCGTTCCTCCGCAGTCAGGTCGAGCGGCTCGCCCTGCAGCTCGCGCAGGCCACGCGTGGCGTCATAGGGGAAGCCGACCGCGACCTCGATCCACTTCCAGCCCTCGGCGGCGATCGTCTCGGCCGTCGCCTTCAGCTTCTCTGCGACCAGCCGATCGAGCAGCGCCGCATCCTGCAGCCAGCCGCCGTCATCGGACTGGAACAGGTCGCGCATGACGATGCCGCCCGCCAGCTCATAGGCTTCGACGCCGACGAACACGGCCCGCTTGTCCGAGGCGCGGACTGTCGTCTCGGTCAGCATGCGCCGGATCTGATACGGCTCCTTAGACCAGGCAACCTTGATCGCCTCCCAGACCTGTTCCTGGCGGGCATGGTCGTCGGTGACGGTGAAGGCCATGAGCTGGTCGAGCGTCATGCCGTCCTCGGCATAGACATCGAGCAAGGTGGGCGACGCGGCCGCAAGGCGCAGGCGCTGCTTGACCACCTGGACCGGCACGAAGAGCGCCGCGGCGATCTCCTCCTCGGACTTGCCCTTCACCCGCATGTCCTGGAAGGCGCGGAACTGGTCCAGCGGATGGAGCGGCGCGCGGTCGATGTTCTCGACCAGCGAGACTTCCTCGGAGAGGACTTCGTCGTCGCGCTGACGCACGACGCACGGCACCGGGGCAATCTTGGCGAGGCGCTTCTGCTTGACCAGCAGCTCCAGCGCGCGGAAGCGGCGGCCGCCGGCCGGCACTTCGAACATGCCAGTCTCCTGTCCCTCGGCATCGACCACGGGTACGACGCTGAGGCTCTGGATGAGGCCGCGCCGCGCGATCGAGGCCGCCAGGTCGTCGATCGACACGCCGGCCTTCACACGCCGGACGTTGGACTGGCTGAGCACCAGCTTGTTGAAGGGGATGTCGCGCGAGGACGACAGGACGATCTTTTGAACTGCAGTAGCCATCGGGATTTACTCCGCGACGGGCGCCGAGAGACTCTCTCTCAGCCCTAAACCCGTCACGAAGCGAAGCGCCGCCCTCTTCCTCTAGAGGGGGCAGCGCCACGGACCGGGAAACCTGAAAGGCACGGAAGCGCAAAGCCGGAGACACGGCAAACCGCATCCCCGGCCTTGCGGAGATCAGGCCGCCCGATCGAGCAGCTTCTTAGCCTTGGCCTCCATGTCGAGACGGGCGTCCTGATGCGCCTTGTCGCGGGCAACGGCGGTGATGCCCTGCACGAAATCGAAGATCGACTCGGGTGGCCGGCCTTCCTCGGCCAGCACGGTGTCAATGATCTTGCTGGTCTCGGCCTTCGAGAAGCCGCGGCGACGCAGGAAGTCGGTACGATCCTCGTCGGTGCGCGCCACGATCCTCTCCCGAGCCGCCTTGATGCCGTTGACGAAGGGCAGAGCTGAGGAGTTGGCAAAGTTCGCCAGCGCCGGCGCCGCCTCATGGGCGAAGCGGTTGGCGGCATATTTGGAGTGGCGGATGGTGATTTCCTCGAAATCCTCCACGCCCCACAAATTACGATTCTGGCAGACGGCGCGCAGATAGAAGCTCGCCATGCCGAGTGTCTTGGCGCCGACCTCGGAGTTCCAGCAATAGAAACCGCGAAAATAGAGATCTGGAGAGCCGTCCGGGAGCCGGCCGGCCTCGATCGGGTTCAGGTCATCGACGAGGAACAGGAAGACGTCTCGATCGGAGGCATAGAGCGTCGTTGTGTCCTTGGTGATGTCGACGCGCGGATTGTAGACGCCGGTCGACCAGTCCAGCACGCCGGGCACCTTCCAGCGCGTGTCGCCCGTGCCGTTGCCAGCAATGCGTTGCACCGCCTCGACCAGTTCGTGGTCGAAGATGCGGCCATAGTCCAAGCCGGTGACGGCCCGCAGTTCGACACGACCGTTATCGGTTTCGAGCGTCTTGATCTGCTCGGCCCGATTGGACGTAAGGCCATATTGCAGGTTGATGGCGGCGAGCGGCGCCGGGAGCTGGCGCAGATAGGCGGCCGGCGCGCCGACCAGTCTGGCCAGTTGGCCGAAGCTCCAATGGGTCGGGGCGATAGATGTATCCGAGCCGGGAAGGATCAATGCCAAGCGTTCTGCATCGCTGCGGCTCGCCTCCACATGGATAAGGCCGCTCTCCACCACCCGCGTCCGGCTGCGATCCGCGCGGTCGCGCGCCGATTGGGCCAGCTCCGACAGCGACAGATAACGCTCGTCGGCCGGACGCGAGAACCATTCCGACGAGACGCGGCCGATCCGCTGGCCGCGGCCGACATCGACCTTGTAGCCACCACGAGAGTCGCGGCGGGCATCGAGAACTGAAACCTGTGTCATGGGACCAATCTCCATGACGGGCGCCGGCGACCTCTTCTCCAACCCTCAACCCGTCACGGAAAAGCCGTCAGCACTCTCGCTCTCGGGGCGTTGCGGGGTCTCCCCCGCAGAAGGGGTCGGCCGAGACCGTGGGCTCGGCCGCAGGGGAAGGCTTTCCCCTCCCGCGATGTCCGTGAGCGCCGCTTGGCTCGCTTTGATCCCGAAGGCTGCCAAGGAACCGGCAGTTGAAGGCGACAGATGCAGCGCAGCGGAAGCAAGCTCAGCGAGCGATCCGGGAGTATCGCTCCTACCCATTGCAAACGATCCGTTGAAGATCAATCAACTGATTTCGCGCTTATTGTGAAGCGGCATCCCCTCCATCTTCAAGTGCGGCGCCAACATCGATCGCGTGATGAACGGCGAACATCGCCATGCCGCGATCCCGTCGCGCAAACACTGAGGAAGGAATATCTGATGACTGAACTGACTGGAAAACGCGCCCTGGTGACCGGAGGGTCGCGCGGGATTGGTGCGGCCATTGCGGTTGCTCTGGCGGACAAAGGCGCGGACGTTGCCATCACCTACGCGCATTCCGCCGGCCGTGCGGCAGAGGTGGTGGAATTGATAAAGAGGAAGGGCCGTGCCGCCGTCGCAATCCAGGCCGACAGCGCAGATCCGATTGCGATTAAGCGCTCGGTGGACGAGGCAGTGAGCGCCCTTGGCGGTCTGGATATCCTCGTCAACAATGCCGCGATCGCCACCTACAAGGACGTGGCGGACTTCACGGTTGACGAGATCGACGCGCTCTTTGCCGTCAATGCGCGGTCGCCGATCCTGGCCTCCCAGGCGGCCATGCCCCACCTCACTGCCGGGGGGCGCATCATCACGATCGGGTCCGCCGGCGCCGAACGGATTGTCGGGCCGTCGACGGTTTACTCGATGACGAAATCCGCCCTCCAGTCATTTACGCGAGGTCTGGCGCGCGAACTGGGCCCTCGTGATATCACCGTCAATCTGGTGCAGCCTGGCTCCACGAACACGGAAATGAACCCGGCCGAAGGCGAGTTCGGTGATTTCCAGCGGGCCTTGATCCCACTGGGGCGGTATGGCGAGCCCGAGGACGTGGCGGCTGCGGTCGCATTTCTCGCGTCGAATGCCGCGCGTCAGATCACGGGCACCATCCTGACGGTTGACGGCGGTACGCTGACCTAAACCTGGCCCATGACAGGGAGGGGCTGCGATCGTTCTATCGCGAACTGGGTGAAAGTCCCGGCGCTCGCAGCCACCTCGGTCAATATCTGCTGGGACAATCGTCGGGGCAATGGATTGCGCCGGCTTACTTGAGGCTTCCAGCGAACCGCGCGCTGATACGCTCTTTCCGAAAATGCTCAGTGTAGAAGTCGATGAATGCTCTCGTCTTGAGCGGTTGTAAGGCGCGGCCTGAGTAGTAGAGCGATATTGATCCCGCATCCGCATACCATTTGGGGAGAATGCGTATCAGCGCGCCGCTTTCCAGATGCGGAAGTGCGTCCGGCATAGCCACCATTGCGATGCCAAGCCCCGCAAGGGCCGCTTGTATCATCGGGGCAGAATCGCTCATCACGATTGTCTCCTTCAACAGCGCGCGCTCCTCATCCCCTTGAGCATTCCGCATCACCCATTGTCGGATGCGACCCGATGTCGAGAAGCGCATGAGAATGCCATCGTATTCAGCGAGATCGGTTGGGCTCGGCGGTAGAGCTTTTCTGCCGAAATAACTCGGCGCGCAGACGGCGACGACGTGAACGGGCGCCAGTGCCTTGGCGACTATTCCAGGACTTAGATCAAAGCCTCCACCGATCGCGACGTCGAAGCCTTCCGCGACCAAGTCGACCTGGCGGCTATCGAAATGCCAATCGGGCCGGATGCCCGGATACCTGCTGAGAAATTCCGGCAGCGCGGGAAGGACGTAGCCCATGGCGAAAGAGAGGCTCATGCTCACTTTCAGGACGCCGACTGGCTCGCCCTTGATCTGCGAGGCGCCGTCGATTGCGCTCTGAAGATCGGCAAGGCTGTCGCCGATGCTTTGCAGGAAGGCTTCACCCTCTTCCGTCAGGGCCAACTTGCGTGTCGAGCGATGGAACAGCCGTACGCCCAGGTTTCGTTCGAGCATGCCGACGTTCCGGCTGACCGCGGCCGGCGTGAGGGAGAGTCGGCGAGCCGCGCCTGAGAAGCTGTTTGCCTCCGCGCTACGAACAAACGCTTCCAGGTTGGCGAGTGTCTCCATGTGAAGCGGCCTTCAAGCAAGAATTGAAACTCAAACAATTCATCTGCGACTTTTGATATGCCTATCCACGGTCCATTTTCTGGTCAACGGAAACACGTTGTTGAAGGACCGGCTCATGACGATTGGTATCATCGGCGCAGGCAACATCGGCGGTGCGTTCGCGAAGGCGTTAGGCAAGGCAGGCGCTGAGGCTGTCATCGCGAACAGCCGCGGACCTGACAGCATTGCGGAACTCGTCGCCACGTTCGGAGGCTCAATTCGAGCTGGAACGGTCAAGGAAGCGGCAGCACAGGACATCGTTCTCGTAGCTGTCCACTGGTCGAAGATTCCCGCCGCGCTCGCGGGTCTGGATTTCAGCGGCAAGGTCGTGATCGATGCCAACAACCCCATTGAGGCGCCGCTCTATCGCCCGGTCGATCTCGGTGGCCGCATCTCGTCGGATGTATTTGCGGACCTTGTTCCCGGTGCGCGGGTTGTGAAGGCGTTCAACCATCTTACCCCGGCCCAATTGTCGGGCGATCCGCATTCGGAAGGCGGCAAGCGCGTCCTTTTTTATTCGGGTGACGATCGGCGGGCCAAGGCTGAGGTAGCCGCCATCATCGAGCAGATCGGCTTTTTCGGCATCGATCTTGGCTCGCTGTCAATGGGCGGCCAACTCGTTCAATTCCCCGGTGGCCCCCTGCCGGCGCTGAACCTCGTCAAGTTCGACTGACTCGTCTTCTGACCAAGACCGCCGTCGAGAATGCGCAGCAGCGTCTTACGAGGCGCTTTCAATTCGAAGAGTTTATTATTCAGCGCGACGATCCGGAAAGACCAGTATCCGATAGCATGATTGAGACTTTCTCGATCGGTCGACGAAACGAACAAAGATTAGAGGGAGGCGAGCGTCTTTGAAGCCCTTCATATCTTTTCTTTGACCTAATTCTATCGGAATCTGATTGTGCCTAACTTGACGCTCGACCTACGCAATCTGCGTTGCGCACTTGCCGCTGCCGAAGCCGGTAGCTTTCGCCAGGCCGCTGCGGCGCTCGATCTCACACAAGCTTCGGTCAGCAGGCGAGTGCAGGCGCTAGAACATCGCCTCGGTTTCTCTCTCTTCGAGCGGAGCCGGGCGGGTGTTCGCCTCACGAAGGCGGGAGCCGCCTTCCTGGAGAGCGCCTTGGCTGGGGCCGAGCAACTCGACTTTGCGACCCGCCATGCCTCAGCGGTACATCGGGGTTATTGCGGCGGCGTCCGAATTGGGGTTTCGCCGTCGCAAACCGGTGGGCCGCTTCGCGAGGTTTTGCGATACTTCAGGGAAAGCTTTCCACACGTCGCTACAACGCTGACAGAGGGTTCGCCCATCAAGTTGCGGCAGGCTGTTGCCTCGGGAAGTCTCGATGTTGCGTTCGTTGCGGGTATCGAGACCACTCTTGGCTGCCAAGTGCGCGAGTTATGGCGCGAAGCTGTTTTCGTCGCGCTTCCTGAGGCGCATCCGCTGGCCGAGCAAGGTGAAATCGAGTGGGACGATATTCGCGCTGAAACCTTCGTGGTTTCGCATCGGCATGGTGAAGGGGTGGAGGAATGCCTGATTGTAAGATTGACCGATGGCGATCAGCGGCCGCGGATCGATGTCCATGACGTATCTGAGGCCAGCATATTCGACCTGGTCACAATGGGCTACGGCATCACTCTGACTTACGAGTCCTCGGTGAGAAGCGAGATCGGTGGCGTGATCTTCCGGCGGCTCGCCGGAGAGGCCGGCGCGCTTCCATCATCGGTCGTCTGGTCGGTTACGGAAGCAAACCCGACGGTGCCAGCTCTTATTGCGATCGCAGAGGCGGTTGGACGCGGGGAAGTACCGGCAGCATTGCCCGCAACCCGCATACATAAGCGGATAACCCAGGATTGTGCAGCGATGCGGGATCGGGCCAATCGGCGTGATCCGCGAACTTCCGCCCGGTCGCAATGAAGCGCTCGAGCATAGGTGCGATGACGCGCGTTGCGTCGGAGAGCGCCGAAGAGTGGGCGTCAGCCGACATCGCCGGCTTCGGCGGCGAGACCACGTAGCTGCCGCTCGAATTCCTCCGGGGGTTGCGCGCCGGAGATCAAGTGTCGGTCGTTGACGATCACGGCCGGCACGCTCCTGATACCGCGACTACGCCAAAGCTCCTCCTCGGCACGGACCTCTTCGACGTATCGATCGGATTCGAGGACCGCACGCGCCGCTGATCCGTCCAGACCTACCTCTTCGGCGGCCGCCACGAGAGCGTCATGGTCGCCGGGATCGATCTGATCGGCGTGATACAGCGCCAGCAAGCGGCGCTTCAAGTCCAGTTGCCGGCCCTCATCCTTCGCCCAGGCGAGCAGCCTATGCGCATCAAACGTGTTGTAGATCCGGCTCTCGTCGGACGTGTTAATGGTGACGCCGACGCCTGCGGCACGTTCGCGGATCATCTCGCGGCTGGAGCGGATCTGGTCGTACGGCATGCCGAACTTCGTGCTGATATGCTCCAAACCGTTCCGCCCGCCAGCCGGCATGTCCGGGCTCAGCTCATAGGGATGAAACGTGATATCGGCGTCGATCTGGTCCTCCAGGGCTGCGAGCGCCTGCTCCAGGCCCCCTAGCCCAATCGCACACCAGGGGCAGGCAATATCCGAAACGAAGTCGATCTTGAGCTTAGTGGTCACGGCGAGGTCTCCTGCTGGCTGCATGATAAGTCGATTTCGCCCTCGGCCCGACAAGCTGGACGACACGACCCTTTCTTGGTTTTTGGCGATCGGAGGTAACTAGGTCGGGTTAGGCCAGATGCTGGCGATGACCCGTAGCGGCGGCCTGTGTGATCGCCTCGAGTACCCGGTGACGATCGAGTGCGACCGCGAAGTCCGGCGCATCTGCGGTTCCGTCGCGGAGGTCGGCGGCGAGCTGGGCGTAGACACGGGCGACACCCGCCGCAGGCGCCTGGAGTTGCAGGTCGGGAGCCGCATATGCGTTTGGGACTTGTAGCTGCTGGGCAGGCTCGCTGCCGCGGAGCAACGTGATGGTCATGTCTCCGAAGTGAATGTGGCCCGCCGCCGTCTCGACCCGTAGGCTGCCTTCGGTGCCCTGGATTTCCCACACCGCGCCGGCGGACTGCCCGGCACTGTAATGCAGCGACGTGACGATCCCGCCCTCGAGAATGCCGGCGACGACGATCTCGTCGGGCGCGTCCTTGGCGACGGTTGTGCCATCCGAGAGGCGGACGCCGTCGCCGCGCTGATTGGCAACGATGGCGGACAAGCTCTCGAATGTGCCGAGGACGTGCGCGAGCGGTTGCAGCGCATGGCCCAGTATGATGCTCTGAAGCGTGGCGCCATTGTCTGCGCGAGCCATATATTCGAACGGCGGATCATATCGTCCGACCCACATGTCGTCGTTCAGATGCGCTCGGATGCTCGTGCTGAGCGGCGTGCCGATCACGCCCTGCTGGATGAGGTCGTGAAGGTAGCGGATCGGCGGGTGCAGGCCGCCTTGCAAGCCGATGACCGTGCGCACCTGCCGTTCGCGAGCAAGCCCCTCCAGCGCTTCTGCTTCCGACAGGTTTCGCGCGAGCGGCCATTCGCAATAGACCATCTTGCCCGCAGCGAGGGCGTCGGAAACGATCTGCTTGTGATCCGGCACCTTGACCGCAACCACCACCAGGTCGACCTCCGGCCGCAGGACGAGCGCCTGATGTGTGTCGAAGGCGAGATCGGCGCGCAGTCGGCTAGCGGTCGCTTTCGCGCTCTCCATACGGGTCGTGCTGACGGCGCGGATCTGAAACGCATCGAGCGCCTGCAGCGCCGGGACGTGAGCAATTCCGCCCCAGCCTCGATCGGCACTGGCGCCGACAATGCCGACGCCGATCCGGGTATTTGCTGAATTGGTCATGTTGGCATGCTCCTGTCTGGTGCAGACCGCGCAATGCTCGCCGTGCTGCTTCACCATGGTTCCGTTACGGGCGAATGGCTGGCCGAATAGCAGGTGACCAGCCATTGCCGCTCGCGCTGTGTCTGGGCCGGGTTGAGCCCGCGTGACGCAAGCGCAGGACGTTAAACGTGAGCCCAGTGGGCCTCGAGTTCGCGCGCGACGTCGGCCGGACGCTCGTTCATCGGCCAGTGCGAGGCGCGCAGCTTCACGACGGCGCGTGCTTTTGAGGCATTGCCAAGCTCGTCGGCGAAACGGTGCGGCAGAAATGGATCGTCCAGGCCCCAGATCACCAGCGCTGAGGCGGTCATGTCGCTCAAGCCAGGCTTCCACTCCGCGCCGACCTCGATTGCGGAACGGTACAGAGCGAGAATGCTTGCCCGCATGGTGGCGTCCATATGCCGGACCGCTTCATCCGCCGCATCTCTCGGCATCTGCGCCTCGACGAGGTTCGCCGCAAATTCCTCGAGGTCGAGGTCCTGCATCCATTGCTCGCCCTCGCCTGGCGTCTGCCAGATCTTGGCGAGATAGTGCCACGGATATTCCGGATCGATCGGCCCGCTGATGCCGGTCCAGGTCCGCACCAACTCCGGTCGGATCGACGCGAGACGGCCTGTCAGCAGGCTGCCCCAGTCATGGCCGACCAGATCCACGGGTTCGCCGATTTCGGCGATCCGATTGATCAGCCAGTCGAGATACTCTTCCTTTGTTGACCTGAAGTCCGACGGCAACGGATTGCCGAAACCGGGGAGATCGATCGTAATGATGTCTTTCCGCTCAAGATAAGGGCGGACGGTGTCCCAAATCCGGTGGGTGTCGGGTACGCCGTGAACGAGGACTGCAGGCATGTCGAGATCTCCTGATGATTGTTGTCAGGAGAATAGGGAGGTGAGGGCGTTGCGGAAGCCGGCGTTGGAGAAACCCGGGGTTGCTATTAGCGGAACCCTCGCCGTCGTGCGCTCCGTGTGAACGCTGGCAACATAGATCACATATCTTGCTCCGCCTCCCGGTTCAGCAGCCAGCCGGGATACTCTATTGGAAGACGACTGGCTGCGCCCAGGCGGCGCATGTCGTCCGCATCGAGTTCGACCTCCGCCGCCTGTAGATTCTCGCGCAACTGCTCGACGTGCTTTGCGCCTATGATGACTGTGGAAACCACCGGCTGTTTCAGCAGCCAAGCGAGAGTGATCTGCGCGGGCCGGCGTGCATGCTTGCTCGCAACTCCCTTCAGCACGCCGATCAGCGGTTCGCCACGGACGCGATCGATCGGTGGAAAGTCGAGCGTGGTCTGCCGCGCCGCGTCAAGATCTCCGCCATCGGCATATTTGCCGCTGAGATAGCCACCGGCAAGCGGGCTCCAGACCATCAGGCCGACCTGTTCGGCCGTCAGCAGCGGCACGATCTCGCGCTCCACGTCCCGGCCCACGAGCGTGTAATAGGCCTGGAGCGAGGTGATTGGCGCCAGGTTACGCCCCCGCGCGATGCCGATCGCCTTCATGATCTGCCAAGCAGCCCAGTTCGAAAGCCCGATGTATCGAACGTCACCGGCACGCACGAGCGTGTCGAGCGCCTCCAGCGTCTCCTCGATCGGGGTCGCGGGATCGAAGGCGTGAATCTGGTAGAGGTCGATATGCTCAAGCCCTAACCGGCGCAGGCTGGCATGGCATTCGCTCAGGATATGACGGCGCGATGCGCCGCCCTGGTTCGGTCCTTCGCCCATCGACGAGCCCACCTTCGTCGCCACGATCACGTGATCCCGGGCGACGCCGATGTTTCTCAGCGAGCGGCCGAGAATCTCTTCGCTCCGGCCGTGGGCGTAGACATTCGCCGTGTCGAACAGGTTCACGCCCGCGTCGAGCGCAGCGCCGACTAGCGCATCGGCGTCCTCCTGTCCCAGTTTGCCGACCTGCCCCCACAGGCCGTCGGTGCCGCCGAAGGTCATCGCACCAAAGCAGAGTTCGGACACGAACAATCCACTGCTGCCAAGTTTGCGCAAGCGCATGATATATCTCCCTGGATCAGATCGACTGCCGCTCGCCCGATTGCGCCGCACGCTCGACGGCAGCGACGAGGCGGCTGTTATGGAGCGCGTGGTCGAAGCCGGGCGTGTGATAGGTGCCTGTCACCAGATCGCGCGCGAGCGAGGCATAGACCTCGCCGACATTGATCGCCGCGCCGGCCCAGAAGTCGGCTGCTGTCGGCCCGACGCCGGTCGCGGTGGGCGCGTCGGGGGCGGCAAAATCGACGGAGGCCGTCAGGCGGAGATCGCCGACCTGCACGCCGGCGAGGTGGTCGCCGGTCAGCGTCAGGCGTCCTTCCGTGCCGCGGATGTCGAAGCGGAACCGCGCTTCGTCGGCTGGCACGCCGGCCAGCACCTGGACCGATACTGGGGTGCCGGTCGCCGTCGCGGCGATCAGGTCCAGATGGTCCGGGATCTCCCGAGCGGAAATTTCGCCGGTATCGACCACCTCGATCTGCGGCCAGTGCAACGCGGTGCGCGCATCCACCTGCGTGATGGCGCCGAGCACTGTTTCGATCACGTCGAGGACATGGCCGACGGTGATCGTCATGAAGCTGGCGCCGGACGCGGCCTTGTTGAAATAGTCGTAGTTGCTCGTCACTTGCGGCCCATAGCCGAACGTTGTCGCATCGACGCGCGCCGACAACAGGCGGCCGAGCTTGCCCGAAGCGACCAGTTCGGCCGCGCGGCGGACGGCGGGATTGTGCCGGCCTTGCAACCCGATCGCGGTGTGAAGGGATTTGCCCGCCGCCGCCATTGCCTCGGTTTCGGCGAGCGTCGCTCCCAGGGGGGACTCTGCGTAGACCGCCTTACCCGCAGCCAGCGCGGCCATCACCAGATCATGGTGCGCTGGCACCTTCACAGCGACGGTGACGACGTCGATCCCCTCGTCCTCAATGAGCTTGAAAGGGTCGGCATACCAGCGTTCGGCGCCGAACGCTTCGGCGGCCGCTTTGGCGCTTTCCTCGCGACGTGTGGCAACGCCGGCGAGGACCAGCGAGGGTTGCGCTGCCAGGGCGGGGATGTGGGATGCGCCCGCCCAGCTTGCCTGTGTATCCGCGCCGATAATGCCGACCCGAAACTTGTCCGTCATGATGATGCTCCAGCCATTGGCGCACGAAGTCGCGCCGTTGCTGGACATTTAGGTGACGGGGATGATCACTCTAAATCGATATCCAGTATGCGTCATCATCCACCGCATGGATGGCGGCGCTGCTTGCGCGCAATCAGTAATATTGCTGTCGCAGATCTGCGCAGACCTGCTCCGATCTCTGCCAAACGTGGGGAAAGGCGCCGGACAGGCAGGAACGGAACCAGCGCTGGGCGGGGTGTTGGTCGTTCCGGCGGTGCCAGTTGAGGACGAAGGGTAGCGGGTTCAGGCGCAGCGGGAATTCGCTGATATTGAGCTGCTCCGCGCAGCCCGACCGTTGTACGACACTTTCAAGAACCGTCGCCATCAAGTCGGAGGCGGCAACCAGTGCGGGTGCGCTCGCCATATGCTGTATGGTCAGCGCTACCCGACGCTTCAAACCCTTGCTGGCGAGCGCCGCGTCGGCCACATCCAGCCCCTCGTTCTCGGGGGAGACGAGAATGTGCGGGAGCGACAGGAAACGTTCGAGGCCGGGTGCCCGGTTCGCGGCGGGATGGTCCCTTCGTAAGATGCAGACGAACCGTTCCTGAAACAGGGGGACGGATAGAATGCGCCCGCCATCGTCGGGCGGCAGGCCGATCGCCACGTCGACTTCGCCGGCATCGAGCATCTGCGTTGCCTCGTCTCGCGTAGCGTAGTCGCGGACGCGCAGGTCGATAAGCGGCGCGCGGGCCGCGAGGATCTGCAACAGCGGCGGCAACACCACGCTCTCGGCGTGGCCCGACAGGGCGAGCGAGAAAGTCATCGACGCAGCGCTCGGCTCGAACGCCTGCGTGAAGACCAGCGTGTGCTGGATATCGCGTAACGCACGGGAGATCGGTTCCGCCAACTCGAGTGCACGCGGCGTGGGCTGCAGGCCTTTGGGGCCCCGGACGAATAGTTCGTCCTGGAGCAGATCGCGCAGGCGGCCCAACGCCGCGCTCATCGCCGGCTGGGTGCGGCCGATCCGCAGGCCGGCGCGGGTAACGTTTCGTTCGGCAATCAACGCGTCGAATGCCACCAGCAAGTTTAGGTCGATGCCATGTAAGTCCATCACGCGACTTTATCGTCGCAGAAGCAACGCCGGCAAGCGACCGCTGCCACGGCATTGCCGTCAGGCGGATTTTTCTCCGCCACTCAGAGCGATCCGTGCACGCTCCATGCACGGCCTCGGCCAGAGCGATGATCGACAGGCGTCCGGTGACGAGGTGCTGCTTTCCAACTGGGGAGTGACCGATGGGATCGGTCCCGTTGAAGCTGATCGCCTCGGCTGGATCGAGACGACCGGCGTCGATCTCGCGCAAGATCATCGCCGCCGGCGACAGCTTGAACGTGGAACAGTGGCAGAAGCCTTCGTAGGTGCGCCAGCCGAAGCTTTGTCTCGTGCCGGCATCAAAGACGAACGCTCCCAAACGTCCGCCCGTGGTCTTCTCCAGAGTGTGAAGCCATGCCTGGGACTTAGCGCCGGCGAGGCCCTTCAAAGCGGGGATCGTCCTCTCCCTAAGCATTCCCAAACTCGGACAATGTTGCCGCAATCTTCTCCTGCTCTGTGGGGTTTCGGCTGGCCATGGCGGCCGCGGGGCGACGCTGTGTCTCGCTCGCGTCGTCAACGAACCGCCAGCGCTCATTCTCGAAAGGAGATCAACAGAATGCTGCAACGCCCTTCCATTAACGATCGTCGGCCCGCGGTAACCATCCTCTCCATCGCCCTCGTTGGCATCGCTCTATCAGCGTGTGTGTCGACGGAAGAACGGCAGTACAGGGACGCGAATACCTGCCAGAGCTTTGGGGCACCCTACGGGTCTCGCGCTTATACGAACTGCATGCTGGAACAACAGGCGCGGCGCGACGACGCGCAACGGGAGTCGCTTGAGCGGACCCGATTGACGCAAGAGATTGCAAGAGACGCTCAGGTCATGGCCAATCGCGCGCGCCGGGACCGCTGTAGGCGGGATCCTGATCGGCGCGAGTGCAGGCGATAGGAACAGTCGGCCGCTGATACTTCTGTACGCCGGCTCGGCTTCGCCCGCGGCAGACGCTGCGCGCCCGACAACAAGGAGTTTCTCATGAGATTGCTTATACCGCGCCTTTCTTGGCGCGGACCTTCATCCAAGCGCGAGGCGCGGCGTTCGTTGCGAACGGGGCTGGCCGTCCTGTCGGCGACGGCATTGGCCATAGCGCTTTTGCCGGAAATTAGCACGGCATCCGACAATAAGGGAAATACAATGACCTATCCGCCCACCGAGCGCACCGACACCGTCGACACGCATTTCGGCACAACGGTTGCCGACCCTTATCGCTGGCTGGAAGGCGACATCCGCCGCGACGGGAAGGTTGAGGCCTGGATTACCAAGCAGAAGAATTTGACCGAAGACTACCTCGCTACGCTTCCCGGTCGCGACCTGTTTAAGCAGCGCCTCCAGGCACTCTTCGACCACGAACGCCTTCCAATCCCACCTGAAAAGCGTGGGAACCGTTATTTCTTCGTCCGAAGTGCCGGTTTGGAGGCGCAACCCGTCCTGTATGTCCGCGAGAACGGAACGGATCGCGTTGTAGTCGACCCCAACAGCTGGTCTGAGGACGGAGCAACCGCACTTGCCGAATGGGCGGTCTCGCATAACGGTCGCTATCTCGCCTACGCCATCCAGGAAGGCGGCGCCGATTGGCGGACCATACGCGTGATGGATATCGCCACCGGCAGGATCCTCGATGACGAGATCCGCTGGGCGCGCTTCACGAAGATCGGGTGGGCGCGGGATGATTCCGGCTTCTTTTACTCCCGCAATGCCGAGCCAGAAGAAGGTGCCGCCTTCGAAGCGCAGGTGCTCGAGCATACCGTCAACTTCCACCGACTTGAGACGCCGCAGTCGCAGGACCGCCTTATCCACGCTTCCGACACTGATCAGCCGCTCATACACATGGCGTTGACGACGGCGGACGGCCGCTATGTCGTTATCTATTCATCGCGGCTTGGAGGCGGCAACGGCATTACCGCCATTGATCTGGCGGAGGATGAATGGACGCCCGAAACACTTGTCTCCTCGCTCGATCATGCGTGGACCTTGATCGGAAACGTCGGCGCGCGGTTGTTCTTCACTACGCAGGAAGGCGCCGAACGCGGCAAGGTCGTCGCCATCGACTTCGATGCGGAAAAGCCGGCTTTCCAAGACGTCGTCCCGCAGCGGGAGGATGCCGTAATTCTCGGAGGCAGCATCGTCGGCGATCGGCTCGTGATTTCCTACATGGTGGATGCAAACACGCAGGTCGAGCGCTTCAAGCTGGACGGGACGCGCGATGGCGTTGTTGACCTTCCCAGTGTCGGCACGGCTGGCGCCTTCAGGGGGCGGCCTGGCGACAATGAGTCATTCTACGTCTTCAGCAGTCAGGATACGCCCACTACCATCTATCGCTACGACGTGGCGACCAACACGAGCACTGTCTGGGCGAAGCCCCGGATTGCGAGCGATCTCGATCAACTCGTCGTGGAGCAGCACTTCTTTGCCTCGAAGGATGGTACGCGCATTCCGATGTTTGTCATGCGGCGCAAGGACGTGACAGGCCCGGCCCCCACCATGCTGTACGGCTACGGCGGCTTCGGGATTCCGCTCATCCCATATTTCTCTCCGGAAGCGATAGCTTGGGTGGAGCAAGGCGGCGTCTACGCCATGCCCAACCTCCGCGGCGGCGGCGAATATGGCCGGGCGTGGCACGAAGCCGGGCGACTAACGAACAAGCAGAACAGCTTTGACGACTTCATCGCCGCTGCGGAATTTCTGAAGCGCGAGGGCATGACTCCGCCCGATGGGCTGGCGATCCACGGCGGTTCGAACGGTGGCCTTCTGGTTGGAGCCGTGGTGAACCAGCGTCCGGATCTCTTTGCCGCGGCCTTGCCCGATGTCGCAGTGCTGGACATGCTGCGCTTCTCCTTGTTCACGGGCGGAACGTTCTGGACTCAGGAATATGGTGATCCGGCGGTGCAAGCCGACTTCATGAACCTTCTGTCCTATTCACCGCTCCACAACATCCGAGAGGGCATGGACTATCCCGCCATCCTCACCACGACTGGCGACACGGACGATCGAGTGGTGCCGGCGCACTCGTTTAAGTACGTGGCCGCGCTCCAGGCAGCGGCCCTCGGATCTCGGCCTCGGCTCCTACGCGTCGAAACGAGAGCGGGACATGGAACGGGCAAGCCGACGGACAAAATTATCGAGCAGACGGCGGACATGTGGGCCTTCGCGGCACACTGGACAGGCCTGCGCCCCCAAATAGGAAGGTGACCGAGATGGCGGCAGTCGTCCCGCGGTGGTCGCTCGCTTGGATTGTCAATCGGCGCTGAACTTTCACGCCGGATCACATCCACCCCTTGATCTTCGTGTCACTTAGTGCCAAACGATAATTTGTCACCAAGTGACAAAAGGCTGAAGGAATTTGTCGAAAATCGAGAAGGGGCGGCTCGAGGTCGCACGTCACGCGGCCGAGCTGTTCTGGAAACACGGCGTCGAGAAGACGAGCGGCGATGCGATTGCCGCAGCCTCGCGGCTCTCCAAGCGCACGGTCTGGCGATACTTCCGGTCGAAGGAAGCCTGTATCGAGCCGCTCTTCATGGTCACCGGGCTGCGGTTCGTCGAGCTGTTGCGCGCTTGGCCGCGTGACGTCTCGATTGAGGCCTACCTGCGCGACGCGCTGGGCTCCATGCTCAAGACCGAACAGGAGATTCGCGACGGCGTGGCGGTGGCCCGCCTGATCTCCCGCCTGAAGACCGAGCCCGCGATCCGCGCCGCCTATCTGATGGCGAGCGCGCAAGCCGAAGACGATCTCGTCGCAGTCGTTGCGGACCGCGCTGGTCGGACGCCCGACGATTTTGAGGTCAGGCTGTGTGCCGCAGCCGCGATGGCCGCGGTGCGTATCGTCGACCAGGACATCTGCACCGCGACGTTCACGCACGGCCGCCATTTCGAGCATCGCGAGGTCTGCGGCCGGCTGGCCGAAGCCATCCGCACGGCGGCCACGCTTCCAATCTGCGACCCGGTCGAAGTCCAGAGCGGCCGCACCTCGCCAGCCATATGAGGAAGCCGCATTGATCTATCCTCAAACCCGACGCACCGACACGGTGGAGGAGCATTTCGGCGCCGCGATCGCCGATCCGTACAGGTGGCTTGAAGGCGATACGCGCAATCACCCCGAGGTCGCGGAATGGGTCGGCGCTCAGGACGAGCTCGCGCGCGCGCATCTGGCCGGACTGCCGGGCCGCGAAACCTTCCGCCAACGGCTGACGGAGCTCCACGACCACCCACGCCTCACCGCCCCGATAAAGCGGGGAGACCGCTATTTCTTCACCCGCAATGCTGGTCTGAATGACCAGGAGACGCTCATCATGCGCGAAGGGGCGGAAGGTCCGGATCGCGTCCTCATCGATCCGAATCTATGGTCCGAGGACCGCGCCGCGGCCTTGGCGGAATGGGCCATCAGCGAGGACGGACGGTATGTCGCCTTCGCCCGCCAGGAGGGCGGCACCGACTGGCGCACCATCCGGATCCTCGATGTCGAGACCGGACATGTGCTTCCCGACGAGATCGCCTGGGCGCGCTTCACCGCCATCGCCTGGGCGCATGAAGGATCGGGCTTCTTCTATTCTCGTTTTCCGGAGCCGCCGACCGAGAACGCTTTCGAAGCCCCGGTCGCCCACCATGCCGTGTATTTCCATGCGCTTGGCACAGCGCAGGCGCACGACCGGCTCGTCCGCGCAACACCGGACGAGCCGTTTCTCATCCATGTGATCAGCGTGATGCCGGACGGGCGCTACGCCGCGATCTACTCGGCACCCGGCGCGGGCAGCAACGCGCTGTCGATCATCGACCTGCAGGACCCGAGCTGGACCCCACGACCCGTGATCGAGACCTACCGCCACAAATGGTTCGTGGCCGGCAATCAGGGAACCCAGTTTTTCCTCTCGACCGACCAAGGGGCAGAGCGCGGCAAGATCGTCACAGTCGACCTCGCCGCGGCTGAGCCGCGCTTCACCGATCTCATCGATGAGCGGGACGACGCCACGCTGAACGACGCCTCCCTTCTCGGTGGGCGGCTTCTCGTCACTTGGCTCGTCGATGCCAAGACGGAGATCCGCCGATACCTGCCCAACGGCACGCCCGACGGGGCGGTCGCGCTTCCGGGTATTGGCACGGCCGGCGGCTTCTGCGGGCACCCGGATGACGACGAAGCCTTCTTCATCTTCACCGGCTACGACGCGCCGACTACGATCTATCACTACGACATCGCTAGCCGGCACCTCGAAGTCTGGGCCAGACCGGAAGTCGCGATCAATCTCAGCCGCATCGCCGTCGAGCAACGCTTCTACCAGTCGAAGGACGGCACGCGCATTCCGATCTTCGTCGTGTGCCGCGCGGATGCCCGGGCGCCGGCGCCGACCGTGCTCTACGGCTATGGCGGCTACGGCATCAGCATGCTGCCGGGTTATTCGCCTGCCGTCCTCGCCTGGGTCGAGGCGGGCGGCGCCTACGCCGTCGCCAATTTGCGTGGCGGCGGGGAATACGGCAGAGCGTGGCACGATGCCGGGCGGCTCGCGAACAAGCAGAACGTCTTCGACGATTTCATCGCCGCCGCCGAATATCTGAAAAGCGAAGGCATCGCCTCGGCGGACGGCCTCGCGATCCAAGGCGAATCCAATGGCGGGCTGCTGGTTGCGGCAGTCACTAACCAGCGGCCGGACCTGTTCGCTGCGGCCCTTCCCGGCGTCGGCGTCATGGACATGCTGCGCTTCGCCCGCTTCACGGGCGGACAGTTCTGGATCGGGGATTACGGCGATCCGGCAAAGGAGGCCGATTTCCGCAACCTCCTGTTCTATTCGCCCTATCACACGATCCGCCCGGGCACGCCCTATCCGGCGATCCTGGTCACGACAGCCGATACCGACGACCGGGTCGTGCCCGCCCACAGCTTCAAATATGTCGCGGCGCTCCAGGCCGCCGGCCTCGGCGACCGGCCGCGGATCCTGCGGGTCGACAAACGGGCCGGCCACGGCGCCGGGAAGCCCACCGGCAAAGCGATCGATGAATTGGCCGACCTCTGGGCGTTCGCCGCGCATTGGACCGGCCTCGACTACGCTTCAGCGCTTCGGACGCTGCTCCGCCCTATGAGCTGGGACCAAGCAATATGAGGGTTCTTCTGGTCGAGGACGAGGCAGAGTTCGCGAAGGCAATGCGCGGCGCGCTCGAACGCGAGGGGTTTGTCGTCGACTGGATGGACAGCCTGGCGCTTGCCGCCGAAGCTTCGAGACAAGGTGTGCATGAGCTGATCCTGCTGGATCGCACATTGCCCGATGGCGACGGCGTCGATCTCATAGCGCAGCTTCGGATCGACAACCCGGGCGTGCCAATCATCGTGCTGAGCGCGCGCGGCGAGCTGAACGATCGGATCACTGGGCTCGACGAAGGCGCTGACGACTACCTCGTCAAGCCTTTCGAACTGGAGGAAATGCTCGCCCGCATCCGGGCGGTGCAGCGCCGCCCGAACGAACTTGCACCGGACGAGATCGCCGTCGGTGACCTTGTGTTCGACATGGCCTTTGGCGAAGCAACGGTGCGCGGCAGGCGGTTGGAATTGCAAAGGCGTGAAATGAGGGTGCTTACCACATTGGTGCGGCGGCGCGGGCGCACTGTGCTGCGCGAGTCGCTCGAGGAGGCAGTCTACGGCTTCGACGACCTGATCCAGTCGAATACACTCGATTCCCATATCTCGCGCTTACGTCGAAAACTCGGCGATTCGGGCGCCGGCGTCCAAATCCATACGGTCAGAGGAGTGGGCTATTTGCTCAGGGCAAAGGATTGACGCGCCGCCAGCCATCGTTGAAGGCGCGCCTCATCACCAGGCAACTCATCCTTCAATTCCTGGCGGTTGCGGTTGCTGCTATCGGCTTCATCATATTCTTCGTCCATTCGACGCTCGACGGGATGTATGTCGAGGAAGCAGTCGTAAGAGTCGCCGCAGAATCGATCGTTCGCGATGCGACCGGCGCTCCACTCGTGGAGATGACGCCCGAATTGGCGAAGCTTCGAGAGGAATCGCCGGATCTCTGGTTCGCGTCTCGGCTTAGGGACGGCAATACAGTTTCTTTTGGCCAGGT
Source organism: Erythrobacter sp. (assembly GCA_002695185.1). Next base: position 11,916 of record NZOF01000088.1, on the reverse strand, counting down.
GCCGGCGGAGTTCGCTCCCCTCATTGCTCACCTCGACAAACTGGCTTCTGCGGACATGCGCGGGCAGTTCGCACCATTCACTCTGTCCGCCATCGTCCGACAGGCATCGGGCCCCGCCGGTGACATGAAGATCATCGCGCACGGTCGGGTCCGTCCATTCACAGCGCTGATCACGATCGCTTCTAATATCGTCGCCATCGCCATTTTCCTGACCTTGGCTCTGGTTTCCGTCGTCGCGACGCCAATGATCGTCAAACGCGCCTTGGCCGGTGTCGTAAAGACGGCGGAGGAAGCAGAGCGGATCGACGTTGAGCGTCGCGGCATCCGACTATCGGAAGACAAGGTTCCGCGCGAGATCGGCCCGCTCGTTCGCGCCTTTAACGAAGCCCTCGGTCGTCTCGATGAAGGCTATGATCGTCAGCACCGCTTCATCGCATCGGCCGCGCACGAGTTGCGAACGCCGATCGCTATTCTGAAGATGAAGATCGACGCCGCGAACGATAGGGGCATGCGTTCGCTTTTGCAGGATGTGTCACGGCTTGCGACTCTCTCCGAGCAGCTGCTCGATCTTCATCGATTGGACAATAGCGCACCGAGTGACCGGATCGATCTCGTGGCCCTAGCGCGTAGCGTGGCTGCCGATCTAGCGCCGCTGCTGATCGCCTCGGACAAGACGATCGAGGTGATCGCCGAGCGGCCCGGTTCGATGATGGGTAACGCCGGGTCGATCGAACGCGCGCTCGCAAATCTCGTACAAAACGCAGCCGAGCATGGCGGAAACCAGGTGATCGTGCGGGTCAACGGCGCCTCTCTGACGGTCGAGGATAACGGCGCCGGTATTCCCGGGGAGGAGCACGAGCGGGTGCTTGAACCCTTCCATCGGTTGCGGCCGCGCTCTTCCGGTACGGGCCTCGGTCTCAACCTGGTCAAGCAGGTCGTCGATCGGCATGGCGGCCGCATCACCATCGCGACAGCGCCCGGCGGGGGCGCAAGCGTACAATTGGACTTCCCTGCGGGGTCGTAACCGCGGCCGAGACAATGCTGGCGCAATGTTTCCTGGTCATCCCCATGGATATTCGCAGGCTTGCGGGTCTGCCGTGCCCTGCGGCAACGCTGCTAAGCAGTCCATGAGGTGGAAATGGTCACGGTCGATCGACGTAAAGGACCCAGCTGGCCGGAAATACTGATCGGCCTCGTGAGTTATGGAGTGCTCCTTCTTCTGTTCGCCCTACTGATGGGCTTTCTTCCCGTGAACGACCCTGTTCTGCTGGGCATCGTCGGCTCGACGGCGGGAGGTTTCGTCGGCGTCGGCGCTTTCGCAGCAGCCTATAGCCTGCGGATACGGGCTCTGCAGCCCTTTGGGTTCCGACCAGTCTCGTCCCGCTGGCTCTTGATCGCGGCAGGAGCCGGAATCGTCGGCTATGGCCTGAACCTGATCATACAGTTTACATACCTAACGGTGTTCGGGATCAATGATCCCCAAGGCATCCTGCACGCGGCTGCGCGCGGTGGTGCGCTTCCGTTCGTCTTGTCCTTCCTGGGCGGCGCCATTTTCACGCCCTTCGGTGAGGAAATCCTGTTCAGAGGCGTCGTTGCGAATGCGCTCAACCGCTACGGTGTGTTTGCCGGCATCGTTCTGAGCTCAGTCGTATTCGGCCTTGCGCATGGCGTGAGCGTGATCCTCCCCGTCGCGTTCATGGTCGGTGTTCTGTCTGCGATCCTTTTCCGTACGACGGGTTCGGTCTGGCCGAGCGTCGTCCTTCACTGCGTCTATAACGGAGCAAACAGCATCGCGTCGGCGTTTGGCTTCGCGCCTATGCAGTAAACCGCCATAAAAGCGCGGCCAGATCTACGGAACGTGTCCTGATCCAGGACGAGCCGGAACTTGCAGGGGCCGTTCGCACCGCGCGATATGGCGCGCTGTTCTCGCGGACTGATTCGAATGCGGCAGGGCGCTCCCTCGCGAGGCGCCGGCTTTCTCGGCAGTTCCGTTCATGCGGTGAACGCACCGTCGATCGTGTGCGTCGCGCCGGAAACGAAGCTGGCTTCGGGTCCGGCAAGCCATGCCACCATCCCCGCGACCTCTTCCGGACGGCCAAAGCGTTTAATCGCCGTGAAGCTCTGGATAAGATCCGTCAGCGGGCCATCCGCGGGGTTCATATCGGTTTCGATGGGTCCCGGTTGTACCACGTTTACGGTGATGTCTCGTGGGCCGAGATCGCTCGCGGAACCTGGGCCGAGGGCACGATGCGTGGCGCCACGGCCGTCGTCAGGCCATAGAACCCATCCAGGGCGACGCCGAGGATTGCACACGCGAGCAACCGGACCGCGATGCTGGTCGCGATCGCCGCGAGGATGCAGGAGCCGATCATCAGCAGCATCAGTCCGATAATGATGATGCGGCGGTCGATCGTGCCCGTACCGGCCACAACGATCGGGCCCGAGAAGGCCGCGACGAGCCCCGTCGTCGTCACCGCCTGTCCGGCCGCTCCCTTGGACGCGCCCAGATCATTCGCCACGGGCGTCAGGATGCTCACAGGCAGCAGCTCCGCTGTCACTAGTCCGGAGACGCCGAAGGCGAGTGAGAAGATCGCCAGCCAGGCCGCGTTTGGCTGCTGTTGAGCTCCCGTATCACACGCGAGGGGAGGTTCTCCGTTCAACATGCGTGCTCACCGAGGAAAGTGTGCGTGTGCCAGATGGACGACGCTGCCGGCGTCTGGACCGACCGCAGCTTGTCGGCCGCACTGGATGGCGCGAATAGGTGGGCGAGCCGTTGTCTTGATCGAGGCAGCGGATCGCAATGTCGATTACGGCCGCCGCACCCGCCGGTGTCATTCCGTCCATCACAAGCGACGACAGACCGAGCCTGAGGGTGTCCGCCCACAAGGCGAGCCCTGCTGCATCTACAAGGCCAGGAAATTCTTCCGCGGGCATCACATCCCGCAAACGGGCCTCCAGCCGCGTCCGAGCGGGAAGATCCTCTGCGGCCGCCGGGCCCCTGTGGTCATCGCTTAGATCGAGGAGGAAGGTTCTGACATGATCCCGGACCTGCACCGGCGTCGTTGCCCGGCAATCAAGGGATGTCATTGGTCGGCTCCGGTCATGACTGTTTGTCCGGGGCTCAGCGCGATATGCTTGTACTCGACAAAATCCTCGATCGCCGCGACGCCGTTCAGCCTGCCGAGGCCTGACTGCTTGAAACCGCCTTCTTCCGTGCTGTCATAGACCCTGGCCCAGTCGTTGACGAACACGCTGCCCACGTCCAGCGCCTGCGCGACGCGCAGCGAACGGTCGAGGTCGCGGGTCCACACGCTGGCGGACAACCCGAATTCGCTGTCGTTGGCGAGTGCGACCGCCTGTGCTTCGTCGCTGAAGCGCTGGATGGTGATGACCGGTCCGAACGTTTCCTCCTGCACGATCGCGAGCCGGTTGTCGTCGACCTCCAGCATCGCGGGTCGGAAAAACGCCCCCGCGGCGAGTGGGCCATCGGCTACGGGGCCGCCGCGCACGATCGCCCTTGCGCCGGCCGCGATCGCGTCCGTCACGACCTTGTCGACCCGAGCGACATTGGCCTTGTCGATCAGCGGTCCCATGTCGCTCGCAGGATCGGCTGCCGGGCCGACCCTGACGTTACGCAGCCGCTCGGCAAGGCGATCTCGCACCACCTCGTAGAGATTGTCTTGCACCAGGAGGCGCGATCCGGTCATGCAGAACTGACCGGCGAACACCGTCAGCGCCTTTTCGAGGACCGGGATCATGGATGCGACATCGGCGTCGTCGAACACGATCATCGGGGCCTTGCCGCCGAGCTCGAGGCCGAAGCGCTTTATTCGCCGCGCTCCGATCGCGCCGATCGCCGCACCGGTCCTCGTGCTGCCGGTGAAGCTGATCGTTGGCACAGTCTCGCTCTCGACGAGGTGCTCTGCGCCCTGTCGGTCGCTCTCGGCGAAGATGTTGACGACGCCTGCGGGCAAGTCGGGCGCTTCGGCAAGGATTTCGGACAGCACTGAGGCGACCTGCGCAGCCTGTCCCGGCATCCTGACGACCACCGTGCAACCGGCGGCTAGCGCCGGTGCGAACGATCGGACTGCGAGGATGACTGGGGAATTCCAGGGAACGATGACCCCCGCCACCCCTATCGGCTGGCGAAGCACGATCGAGATGCTGCCCGGCCGTGGCTGCAGGGCGCGCCCGGCCTCGGTGCGAGCCATTGCCGCCCAGTAGCGCAGCTTGCCTGGCGAACCGTCGGCCTCGAGCGCTGCCTCGCTCCCGATCTTGCCGTTCTCGAGCGACAGGATGGCGATCAGCCGCTCGCGATGGCGTTCCATCGCGGCCGCCATCTGATCGAGCACTCGGGCGCGCAATTCGACATCATGCGCCCATGGCGTCCGGCGGAACGCCGTCGCGGCGGCGTTGACCGCATCGCGCGCGGCGGTCGCCCCGTCATCGGCATAGCTGCCGATCGTCTCGTAGGTCGCCGGGTTGATCGACGGGGAGAGCGCCATCGGCGCGGCGAAGGTGCCGTTGATCCAGTTTCGGGCCGGAGAGTTGGTCATCGCGTTGTCCTTTGCGAAGGGGTGCGGGCGTGCCGATCCGTGGCACGCGCGTCATGGCCCGTGTCTGGAAGGAGATGGTCTGCGGCAGTTCGGCTGCCGCGAGGCCGCGGGGGATCAGGTCAGGAAAGGCGGCGCGTTCTCACCGCGCTGGCGATAGTTCGGCCGCGGGCGCTCAAGCCTGATCGACTCCAGCACCGTGTAGGCGTGATACTTCGTCTGGGTGGTCACGCCGGCCAGCCGTTCCGACCACAGTTGCCCGTTGCTGCTGCGCTTCTCGAGCACATATTTCGTGGCGTAGTTCGCCATCGAGTTGATCCAATTCTCTGTTCCGACGAACACTTTGTCCCAGCCCGCACCGTCGAGGATGCCGATCAGCGCATCGGAGCGGGAGAAGCGGTCGACTGCGGCCTGTGCGCCGTCGAGGACGTCGGCGAAGTACTCGATCGAGGCCTTCACCGTGTCGGGTGTGCCGTAAGACATATGGTGCCCGGCGACCAGGAAGTCGAAGTCGTACTCCGTCAACTGCTGCTGCGCCTGATACCAGCCCATGATATTCTGCGACGCATCGCAATGCATGAAGGTGGCGCTGCCAGGGCTGATGATGTCGATGACGGTCAGCACTCTATGGGCCGGCGCATAGATGAAGATGTTGCCCGGACAATGGTTCTCGCCCTTGTACGACAACTCCAGGGTCACGCCGCCGATGTTCAGCGTGTAATCCTTGTCGAACGTCAGGTTCGGGATCGGGCGGTTCGGGTCGGGAAAGCGTTCGAGCAGTTCCTTCGTTATCTCGTGCGCGACGATCTCCACGCCGGAACCGAACACCGATGCGGCGCCGATATGGTCGGTATGCCAATGGCTGTAGATAACGTGCGTGACGGGCTTGTCGGTGACCTCCTCGATCGCCGCCAGCATGTTCTCGCCGATCGTCGGGGGTGCGTCGATCGCGATTACGCCGTCATTCGTCACGACGAAGGCCGCGTCGTACCCGCCGCTCGTGACCCAGTAAAAGCCGTCGCGAAGCTCCTCGACATGATAGCCAAGCCTTTGGAAGCGTTCGCTGGAGAAATAGGGCGGATAATAGTTGGGCGGGTCCGCCGGATGCTCACCGGCTTCGGGAAACCCGTAATTGTCGATCGCGAAGAATGCCGGTGTATCGCTGGCGGTAATGTGTCTTTGATGATTGTTGCACATGGGTTTGTCTCCATTTGGTGGGGAAGTGATCAGGCGTTCTCGGTTTCGAACCGCAGCACCGCCTTGATGACGCGGCCGGTGGCTACGTCGTCGAACGCCCGGTTGATGTCCGCGAAGTCGTAGAAGGTGATGAGCCGGTCGAACGGGAAGCGGCCGGTGCGGTACAGGCCGATCAGCTCGGGGATCATCAGCGCGGAAATTGCGTCGCCCTGAATGATGCCCTGCAGGGTCTGCCCAACGGTCAGACGCGATGCGTCGACCAAGGCGCCCGAATGGTCGTTGAAGGCGACGAAGCCGAAATGCCCCATCGGCGCCAGCGCGCCGACCCCCGCATCGAGGTTGGCAGCACGCCCGCTGGTATCGAGGACGAATTCGACTCCACGGGGGGTGATCGCGCGGATTGCGGCCGTTACGTTCGGCTCGTCAGCGGCGTTCACGACGTGCGTCGCGCCGAGTTCGCGCGCGAGCTCAAGCCGTTCGGGATTCACGTCGATCGCGATGACGGTTGCGGCATCCGCGACCTTTGCCGCCATGATGGCGGCAAGGCCGACCGCGCCGACGCCGAAGACCGCGACGCTCGCGCCCACCGGCACCTTCATCGCCTTGAGGATCGCGCCCGCGCCGGTTTGGAAGCCGCAGCCTAGCGGTCCCATAATCTCAAGCGGGAGATCATCCGGCACTTTGACGGTGTTGCGCTGATGAGCCAGCGCATAGGTCGCGAAGGACGATTGGCCGAAGAAATGCGCGTGGAGGTCGTTGGCGCCGTGTCGCTTGACGCCGATGGTGCCGTCCAGCCGTGCCCCCGCGAAATTCGCCTCCCAGACCTTCTCGCAATAGGCGGCATGAGAGGACAGGCATGGCTTGCACTGTCCGCAGGAATGATAGGACAGCACGACATGGTCGCCCGGCTTTAGATGGGTGACCGACTGGCCGGTCCGCATGACGACGCCGGCGCCTTCGTGACCGAGAATGGCGGGCAACGGCGACGGCATCAGTTGTTGGCGGACGTGCGAGTCGGTGGCGCAGATGCCAGTCGCGACCATGCGAATTAGAACTTCGTCGGCTCGAGGCGTTTCCAGAGCGATGTCCTGCATGATAAACGGTCCATCTTTTTGCTCGACCACGGCCGCGCGGGCATGGGTGGTCGTGGCTTGTTGCTGTGCGGCACTGAAGAGTGCTGGCTGGTTCATCGGGGCCTCCATGAGGTTCGTAAGCGGCTTCCGCTGTGTCGCCGTCTGGTTTACCCCTCAGGTCCTGTTGCAAAAGCCGCCAAGGCAGGAACCTGGAGTTGCGCATGCCGGAACCCGCACCCGTTGATTTGCTCGACGTCATCGCTTTCGTCCGGGTGGTGGAGACGGGAAGCATCGCGAATGCAGCGACACGCCTCGGCATCGCCAAATCGATCGTCAGCCGCCGTGTGAGCCGTCTGGAGGGGGTGCTCGGTGCGCAGTTGCTGACGCGCACCCCGCGCGGCACCACGCTGACCGACATAGGGCGCGAGTATTACGAGCGGGCCGCCGCTGGCCTTTTCGAGCTGGAATCGGCGCGCGAGGTGGTCACTAAGTCGACCAGCGAGGTCTTCGGGCAGCTTCGCATCCAAGTTCCCACCGCTTTCGGCGAGTTCCTGCTGGCGCCGATCCTTGCCGAGTTCGCGGCGCGCTATCCGCGCATCGAGTTCGACGTCCGGTTCACCGATCGCCAGGTGGACATGATCGCGGAGGCCTATGATTTGGCGATCTGGCCGGGCGCCGTGCCCGACTCGATCCTCATCACCCGCAAACTGGCCAAGGTGCGCTGGGCGATGGTGGCGAGCCCGGCCTATCTCGATGCGCGGGGGCGCCCCGCCCGGCCGGGGGACCTCGCCGACCACGATACCATCCTTTACGCCCTCGATTCCGGCCGCTGGCGGCTCCGGGGTCCGACCGGCTGGGAGCAGGTTCGGATAAACTCGCGCTTCTGCACCGACAACGGGCAGATGCTTTTGGCGGCCGCGCGCGCAAGCCTCGGGATCGTGCTCGTTCCGATGTTCATGGTTGAAGAGCCGCTTGCGCGAGGCGAGTTTCAGGCTGTGCTGCCGGACTTCCCCCACGAGGGTGGGGACTTGCAAATCTTCATGCCGCCAGCGCGTGCCGGCATCGCGCGGGTGCGGGCGCTGGTCGACTTTCTCTACGAGAAGTTCGACCGCGAAGTTTGAGGTGCGCGTCGGACCGGTCCGAGCGTCCGAGCACCGCCAAAATCAGCAAGGTGCCCCGATCACCAGCGCCGCCATGATCGTTGCGATCGCCGGAACGACGCGCGGCTGTGTCCATCCAGAACCGGCGGCAGGCGCTTCTTCATTGCTTGCAGCACCGGCGCCCACTCCGGACCGTAGCTCGGCAAGCCGCCGCCTTACGCGCAGCAACAGGAGCAGCGCCAGATACAGCGTCGTGGCAAGGCCAAGCACCGCCGCAAGCCGCATCGTGTCGGTTCGAGCCGGCTGTTGGGCCATGCCCGCCGCGAGCCGCCAGTCCATGTAACTGCCAAGTAGAGCCGGGCCGGCGACAGCGCCCAAGGCATTGACGACCCCAGACAGGACCATGAAGCTGATGAGTGCGCCGCCGCCATGCCGCAGGGCGCTCGTGACGCCGAGCAGCAGCCCCGGCCCAAGGAAGAAGGTGCCGGCGAACGCGATCCCCGCCCGCGATACGAAGAAACGCGGCAGATCTTGCGCGCTCACCGACATGCTCTCGTCGAAGGCGGCGATCGTGACGAGACAAAATCGCCAGCAGCACCGGCCATGCGAGCGTTTCGACGTTCGCTGGCCGCAAGCTTTCGCAGATACCTTCGATCGAACTTGGAGCGCCATCTTGATCTACAAGGTGTAATCGGGGCTGAGGACGAATTGCAGTGAGTTCCTACCGGGGCAAGGAGTCCGCGCGGGCCATAATGAGTTCGGGCGCCTCCCCGTTGCGCACGCGCGAGAAGAGCGCTTCAGGATCGAACTCAATCCCCAGTGGGTTCCTGGCGAACTCGTCGCTCTCGAAAAAGGCGGCTGCGCCTCCCGGATAACTCACCTGGTCGCACTGAAACTCGATGCGGCTCCCGTTAGGGTCCTTGTAATATAGCGATGTCGTAGGGCCGTGATTGATGCACCAGAAGGGAAGGATATCCTTAGATTTCGCACGCTCGTAAAAATCAGCAAGTTCAACGATCGACTTCATCGTGAGCGCAATATGATCGATCCCCGCGACGGTCTCGTCGAAATCCCTGAGGCCCGCCTCTTCGGCGATGGCAACGCGGTGATGTTCTTCGTCGAACGTAAGGAAGCAGAGACCAGGCTGGTGATAGACCTCGCGGGCGTCCAGCACATCCTTATACCATTGCAAGGTCTGCGCAAAACGGCTCGTTCTGATAACGAAATGAGCGATATAAGATGGTTTAAGGGTCTCGCTACCCGTCCGTACCTTCATATTTCTTCTCCTGTGTCTGCCTGGAAGCAGCCCCGTACTCGGGGAGAATCAATTGCGCCGTGCATAGATAATACTGTTCAGATGATCAATAAGCGGCTTCGTGCGTCAAATGCCTGTATGGAGCATGGATAGCCGTCCAATGCCGTTTTACGGGAAGCGGTGATGCTGAATCGGGTGGCAAACTTGCTGATCTAAAAGACAGCTATCGCATCGTCGCTGCCAAAGCGCGACTAGGCGTCGCAAGCGATTTGCGGTACCATGAAGCTCACGGGTTCACCGCGACACAGCTAGACGGTTCCCGCGTACCCGATGACCAGGCAGGCAAAAAGCAAGAGCCCCAGTCGCTGCCATGACGCTGCCTCGCCCATGACGAACACGGCCACGAGTATCGTCACGATTGGTACGATGGTGGCCAGCGCAGGCATGATGAGGCTGAGTGGCCCTCCTTCACGTATCACCGTTGCCAGGGCCCAGAAGGAGACCATGTACACGCTGAGGCAAATGATGCTCCAGCCGATGTTGCGGAACGCATCTGTGCGGCCGAGTAACAAGCTGCCGCCGACTTGACCGGCGGCGCCGATGAGAAAAAGAACGACAATTCGGGTCGTAATAGTAGCAGCGACAGTCATTCGATTGACCTTTCCAAAGCCTGTTGGACAACCGTGCAGGATGGCGAGGGCGCATCAGGCGTCTTCGCCCCGCCGGCAAGACCAGTGGTTTGCGAATCGCCGATGCCTCAACGGCAGGCCGCAACCACCGTGACCGAGTTTCATGCCAGAAGGCTGTGCCTGTCTGACATGCGCTTCGGCCGCCTCTAGAGGTTAATCGAACAGGCGGGCGGCCACCTCCGCAACGCGACGGCCCTGATAGCGCGCGCCATCCAAATCCGTTGCGCTTGGTTGGCGGCTGCCGTCGCCGTTCGCGACCGTCGTAGCGCCATACGGAGCGCCGCCCGCGACCTCGCTATTGTCCATCTGGCCCGCAAAGCCATAGTCCAGGCCCACGATGGTCATCCCAAAATGCAGAAGGTTGGTAATGATGGAAAACAGCGTAGTCTCTTGTCCGCCATGTTGGGTGGCGGATGATGTAAACGCGGCCCCGACCTTTCCATTAAGCGCGCCGCGCATCCAGAGCCCACCAGCTTGATCCAGGAATGCCGCCATTTGCGAGGATATGCGGCCAAAGCGTGTGCCCGTTCCCACGATGATGGCATCATAGGCTTCGAGGTCTTCGATGACGGCGAACGGAGACGCCTGATCGAGCTTGAAATAGGCGCTCTGAGCAACCTCGGTAGGCACCGTTTCTGGGACGCGCTTGATATCGACCGTTGCGCCAGCACTGCGCGCACCTTCTGCGACCGCTTCTGCCATCGCTTCGATATGGCCGTAGCTGGAATAGTAAAGAACAAGGACCTTAGCCATCGACATTCCTTTGATATTTCCGGCAGAACCCACCTGAATTCGCCATGCAATCCGAACCTGTATGAAGAGGTTGTCTGTATCCCCATGTCCGAGGGCTTCGTCATGAAAGCAGCCGCCGCATGCATGAGGCATCACCTTATGCACTACTGTTCATATGATCAATAGACTTGTCGAGTTGCGATCAGAATTAAGTGGCCGGTCGAACCGTCCCAGCGAGCCGAGGTGCGGACGATCCGTCAAATGTCGACGACGCGGCTTCACGCTCGCCAGTTGTGAATTACCGGCACAACAGGGCTGAGCGATTGCCGTTTGCCGCCAGCTTCACGTCCCGGATTTTGCAGCAATGAGATCTGGCTCCGGTCGTGGAAGATCGCTCATCAATGAACCGAGATGTATGCTGAAACGTGATCGACTGAACAGTTGAAAAATTCGATTCCCAGCCGGCAGGAGTTGCGGTTTGGCGCCTTCCTCCGTAACTCTGGGCTATGAAAGATGTTAATCCCCGCAAACCACGTAAGGCGGTGTCCGCAGAGACCGACCTGAAACAGCCAGGTGAATCGGCCAAAGCGCCTCGCCGCGTTCGCCGTCCCAAGGAGGTGCGGGAGCGAGTGCTGGCGGCTGCGCTTCACGCCTTTGCTACTGTTGGATTCGAAGGAGCATCCACGCGAGCTATCGCAAATGATGCGCAAGTCACGCAGTCCCTGTTACTATACCATTTCAAGACCAAAGACGAATTATGGAGGGCTGTGCTCCAGGACATCGCTTCCATGGGAAAGATGGAGCAGCTGCTCGCCAGCGGCGATGATAGCATGACGGCTGCGCAGCGGCTCATGGTAGCGATCCGAGGGTTGGTCGAACTATTTGCAAAAGTGCCAGAACTTCACCGTCTGATGACCCTCGAAGCCCACCAACCTTCGGAACGGCTAAACTGGATCATCGAGAATGTGAACCGCGCACCCTATGAGGCGATGTGCGATCTCATTGCTGAAGCGCAAGCCGAAGGTGCCGTTCGGAAAATCAGTCCGGAACGATTGCGCTTTGCCATCGTAGGCATGGCAGCAGTCCCGTTTTCCGTATCGGCTGAGTATCAGTTTCTGACGAAACGAAATCCATTCTCCAAAATCGAAATCGAAGCCACCATCGACATGATTTGCAGAATGATCTTCATTCAACAGTAACTCATTCTCGACGCTTCATCTAGGTCGTGTTGACAAAAGGGATTCCCAAACCGGTCGTGTTTTGATTCAAGGCTGCTCTTTGGGGAGCAGTTATGGGCCGAGGGGACTTGTCGGATGC
>NZOF01000087.1 GCA_002695185.1 Erythrobacter sp. | reverse complement strand
CGAGAACGTTCGAGAAATTTTGTTCGATTTTTTGGCCCGTTCGAAGGGTCGGAAAAGCGCTTGCTCGCCAGGGTGACGACGGCATTGGACCCGTCGTCATTGAAGGTATGAACCTTGATATCCAGCTGGTTTGGGCCACCCAGCGAACAAGAGATTTCGGGAGGAGGGCTTTGTCCAAAATCGATCGTGTCGAGGACTTTCTTCGCAAAGAGGAAGTAGTGCCTCTCGCGATCGGCATTCATCATGAATTGGTCGAGCCGATTGAGGACCACCTCATCGGGCAGCAATTCCCACGCCTCGAGTGAAGTGCCGGCCTTGACGCCAGTGACGGACTGGCCGTCGGTATTTGCGAACGAAATGGTCAGATGGTTCTCATCAGCGTCATTCCGCTTGCTGATGCTGACATCCATTAATTCCTGCGGCCTGGCATGGAAGAAGGCTTCGGCCTTCTGGCGCAGCACTGCAATATCCGGCTCATCACCGGCTTTTCTGAGTTTGATGCGGACTTCGCAGGGACCCGCCGAGGTTTGTACCTTCGGAAAGGTCGCGATGTTCTGATCAAATTGAGATAGAAATTTGCCCCAGTCGATGAGCAGCTTGTAGGTGGTGCCTTTCAGGAGTCCGTCGATCGCGCGGTGAAGATCGATCAATGTTTGCCACTCAAGGCAAGAGAACGCTCTATCTGCATCGCTGGAGAGCCCAAGATCCTCCAGCGCCCCGATCAGGGAGGCAGCAACGGGAATCGCCTTGCTGACAGGCCGATTGTCGAGCGCGTCTAGGAAGCGCTTGCGAATGCGGGCCTCGATGGCTGGGTGCTTGGTGTCTGCGATGATGATCATGAGCGGTTTATAGGAAGCTGCTGTGCGGAACGCCAAAATCGACCTTCATCATTGGCCGTTGGATGTTCGGGAGGGGACGCCGCGGCGCATCGCTATGCGCTCGCGGCGGTGCGGTCATGGGGCCGCTTGATCAAGCGGCCTTTCTCGCGGTCTGGGCGACGAGCTCGGCGCATTCGAGATCTTCGATCCGTGTTAGGCCGATAGCGCGCACACCGCCATTGGGCTGGCAGACCGGAAGGCCGGTTGCTGCGTTACGCTCGGCCCAGATATTGGTGGGCTGGATCGGGGTTAGCGGACGCCTGTTGAAGCTATCCCAGTTGTGGTCGGCGTAGCGCACGCCGGTTCGGCCGGGAGTAATCGTCATTCGGCCCTTGGTCGGCGCGGCCATGGCATCAGCCAGCTTGTTATTGATGCTGCTGAAGCCGGTCGTGATGACACCGCTCGCGAGGGTGCGGCACATGGATCCGGACTGGCTGAAGCCGTCGATGGCGACGAGGACATGGCGAGCGAGATCGACGACCTGGACGCGCAATGCAGTCAGCTGGCCGAAATCGAGATAGCGATCCTTGCGCGGGTGAACTGGGGAGGTGATCATCACCTCGACCCTCGCGCCAGCCGCAGGTTGCTGGGTTTCGCGCTCGAAGAAGCAGAGCTGCTCACGGTCGCCGACCTTGATGAAGGCGACGACGTCGTCCGGGCGCTTTTTGTGGCGCTCGACGCGGGCCATCAGCGGAGCGTATTCAATGCCGTAGGTCATCGGATTTTTCCCTAGTCGCTTGGAGTCATTAAGCGGACATAGGCAGGGTGAAGTTCCTGAAAAAATGAAGAAATATATCGCGCGGGAGGGAAGATTCCGGTATAAGGGTAGGCATAGTGCCAGCGTGGTGGAATGGTAGACACAGGGGGTTTTTAAGCGCTTGCGTGCGAGCTCTTAGACACCCTCCTGACTTACGGTCGTGCAGGTTCGAGTCCTGTCGGTGGCACCATTAAATTGCGCATCGGTCACGGCCCGCGGCGGGTCGGTTGCGGTTTATTTGCGCTTCCTCCTGGTCGCCGGGATGGCCTTGTCGCTCTTCCACGCGCCATACATGTTCGCGTGGCAGAGGATGCCGATCAGCACCAAAAGAGCATAGACGGCGGCTGGCGCTGGCTGGGTCTGCTTCAGGTCCTCGAGGATGATACCGAGAGGAAAGAGGCCGGCAGCAAACCAGGTGAAATACTTCAGCGCGCGGGCATGCTCGTCATACATGGGTATGCTTCTCTCAAACGGGGTGGGATATTGGGCTGGTAGCTCGCACTCATGAACAAACGGCAAAGGCCGGATCAATGAGTGTCGGAACATGCCGCTTCAGCGGGACCTGCGACGTGACTTTGAGGATGCACCTTCAAGTGCACATGGCAAAGCCCTGCGCACCGTTCGGTGCGCGAAACAGGCTTTCGCTGACCTTCGGGCCTAGCGAACGGCCCACATTAGCTCAGCATCATCATCGAGCTTTTCATCTTCGTCCCAAGTCGTGATGGAAACGTTGTAGCGGGCATCGGAGCCATCAGCCTTCTTGACGAAATGCTTGTCGAGGCGGCTCTCGATTTCCGTATCGGAGAGATCGCCGATCTCGAGCTTTGCCAGGGCAAGCAAGGCGGCGTTGCGGCTGACGAGCAGAGTGGAAGTTGCCGACATCGATTTTTCCTTCCTGATTGATGGCTTTCAAACCGAGCTGGCGTCAGTGGCAGCAAATATCAGAACTGGGGCGCCGCTTTGGACTCCGGCGTGCATTGTCCGTTCATGGCCAGGGTCGATATCCAGTTCCCGCTGGCGTCATAGCGTTGCAAAGTATCGCTCAGGGCGCCTGAAATGCGGTCGATCTTTAGGGTTTGTTCGCCGAATTCGCCCGTTTTCTCTCCCGAACGCCTGATGATCGCCGATTGCGAAAACTCGACGGAACACAGATCAAGGTCTTCGCACATGTCGCCCTTCTTCCCGCCGAATACGGGCCATATTTTCTGCGTTGCCGCGTCGACTATATAGAACCGCACTGCGCCGCCGGCGTCCTGCATCGCATTAACGCGCCGGTCGCCGTCGGGATCGTTCGACGAAAAGACGTAAGGCTTCATCGTGCAGCGGAGAGAGACCTCTCTTGCATCAGCGGAAGCTGAAAACAGGGCGAGGCCTATACCGGCCAGAAGCGCTGTTTTTATCATGAAGCGGTTTACCTCCGACCATGGTCCCGCGATCCATATTCTCGAGACAAGCATCGCAGAGCCATATCTCACATAGATCGAGGACATGACAGAGGAGAAGCCCGCCGGGATCAAGGCTGCCGGCCGGTTTGGTGCAGCTGGTGCACATGAGGCTTATCGGCTCTTGGTCGTCGCTAATGCGCTGGTCGTGCTGCACGATTGGTCCCTGCCCTATCGGGAGCAGGTGTATCGAAGTGCAGACTCGCCAGTCAGGGCCGGAGGCAATTTGTCCCCAAGCGATCTGGACGCAGAGGAAGCTCAGGCTCTCCTGCGAAGCCGGACCCGTCCCATTCTCAACATCTCCTTGCGGAACTCCGTCCAAGGGATGAAATTGGGCTGAAAGTAGATCGCGAGCGGCGCTTGTTCGCCGGGCATGGTGGTTTCTGCGTCCCGGCATCCGATGACAAGGGGATCGTAATCGATGCATTCAGGGCGGAATATCTCGCCAAGGCGAAATTGCCGGTCGGGATTGGACAGGGCTTCTCGGTGATGGCGAGAGATCGGGTTTGTAGTGATGAGGCGTCCGGTCTGGACTTCATAGCCACTGGATGTCGTGAACGAGACGGACAAAGCGTGAATGCCCGACAACGGGTTCACCTTGATCGACCAGTGATCGTCATGCTCGATCATCATGCAGGGCAAAGGCAGAAAGATCGACTGATCCAGGATCGTCTCGACGTCTGAAATGATCTCGGTTGCTGCCCCGGGCCGCCAGCGTAGATAGCGTTCTATGAGGATCCGCTCGAGCTCACCTATGACGAGCGTATCTGGTGAGACACCCGCGGACCAAGGGCGCAGCTCTTCCGAGTGTCCGGGACGGATCTCGGAGACAAAGCGCCGGAAGCCCCGGGTCATCCAGTCTTTGATCATGTTCAAGCGGCGATACTTTCGACTGCGTTTTCGAGGATCGGCTGTAGACCATAATCCGAGAGATAGGCTGAGATTTTCGACCTCATTCGAGCGCTGATCAAAGGTCCGACCTTGATGCCCGTGACATGGGCATGGAGAGTTCTCAGATCCCCAAGGACAAAGGCTTCGTCAGGGTTTCGCAGGCTCTCGGAAATAGCTGCTTCCTTAAGCGCCGCAAGCTGGTCTGCATAGCGAAGCATGGGCGGAAGGCCATAGAAGTCACTGAAAAGAAAGACGGGATGCCCTGCAATTTCGATGATCGGATTGGTAATGCGCGCCCGGTCAAGGATAAAGCAGACGCCGTCGTCGCCGTGAGCGTTCCACCAGCCGCGCTGCGTGAGGCCGAAACTGAGACCACGTCTGCGATATAGCTTGTCGAGGCCAGTGAGCTCCTTTGGAAGACAGTGGCGGACACGGCCGATCATGGCGTCGTGCCGCAAATAGGATCGGGCCGCCCTCTCGTCCACCCAGCGGGCGATGTAGCGGCTGGCCGTCAAGAGACGGTCCAGACGCTGTCATCGAACAAAGCGAGTGCCCTGTCCCGGTCGGGGTGATCCAGCCCGATGGATGGATCGATGGCGAGATGGGTTTGGGATGCAAGGACCGGGCTGTCATCGATTATGAGATGAGGCCCTATGCCCATCGCATGGCGATGCGCGTCGATCTCCTGCCCTCGGATGGAGAGGTTGTCATCCGGGTTTTCGAGCCGCAGGGGTGTTCGCCATAGTTCCGGATGAACGATCGTGTGTTCGAGAAGCCCGGCGGCCTCGATGACCTGAAAGACGTCCCAGCTGATCCGCCGCTGAGACGAGATGACGATCGGCATGAAGAGGCGGTTTGCGATGCATGCGACATGCTCGCCCCGCTCGCGAAGTTTGGACGCGTCATTCTCGTTTTCGAGAATGAGCACGCCGTCGATGTCGAGGTAGATCATCAGCTGTGGGCCGTGATGACGAGGCGCGAAGCACCCGTGGCGGCGCCGTGTTCCACGAGATCGCGCATCTCGGCGATAGCAATATCATCGTCCTGATTGTCGTTCACGGCCTGCTGGAAGCCCGCGAAGTCGCATTCGTAGACGGTCTGGGAAATGCTGCCGCCTTCTTCGAGTTCGTGCTCCTCGTGGCTCACTTCCTCGAGGTCCGCGATGCGGTTCTCGTTGAGGAACGAAAAGAAGGTGGAGTTCCACATCGAGATCGCCTTCGTCGACACGGTGTTGTCCGAAGCGCGGGTGGTGATGATGACTGCCATGAAATTTTCCTTTCAGATCTCGTCTTCATTTGATCCGATTGGAAATTGATCTTTCCTGGGAAGGGCGGCGGGGCGGAAACCGGCCGCGGCTGCGGCTGGTATCCCCCTCGCCTTCACTCAGAAGCTAAGCGGCCAGGCGCTGGCCGCCGTTCACCTCGACACTGTCGATCCAGATGATCTTGGTCTTGGAGTTGCCCGGGCCGTAGTGCTGGCGCCGGTAATATCCGCGCCGTTCATGCCCTGCGAGCGAGCGCGAAGGTTCGCTGGAGCCGCGCTGGTGATGCGTTCCGTCCATGACGCCGAGCAGTGTAGCGGCTTCGAAGTAGATCCCGCCGGAGATGGACTTGCCGTTCTTGTCGGTGGTCACCTGGCGGCGATAGCCTTCGAGCTCGATGGGATGGCCGGCTTCAAGTGCTTCGGCGAAGCGATGGTAGCGCCAGAAGGGGACCATGAGCGTGTAGGTGAAGCTGCGGCGGCGATAGGTGATTTCACCTCGAGCCTTGATGTAGGGCTTGTCGTTCCGGCCGATCTTTGTCTGCACCTTGTCGGGCAGGAAAGCCATTCTGCGGCGTTTTGCCTTGGCTGAGGCTTTGGCGCTCTTGGCTGGGGCGCCAGAACGCTTGGCTGGGGCGGACCTCGAGCTTTTGCGCTTTTTGGCTGGGGCGGCCTGATCATTGGCTGGGGCGAATGGATGGTCGCTTGCCGGCATGCGCTTTAGCGTTGCGATCAGGTTCTGCATTTTCCTTGCTCCTCCTCTACGACGAAGAGGCGTTTTGCAGGAGAGAATGCATCTCGGTTCGGCCGACACATGGTTGCCCCCAGTGCGAACCGGAACCGAGATGACTAACGGCAGGCGATGAACGCCCTGCCTATAGAACGAGAGCATTCGCTTTCGTTTCCCCCTCGCCGAGCATGCGGCGCGATCCTATGCGGTGGTCATGCCTTTGAGCAATCGGTCGACTTCGGCGCAAAGAGCAAGGGCGTGTCCGCGCTTTTCGAAGTAGATGACCGGATGCGTCCTTCCGGCGGTGCTTGAAGCAGTTCCCCAACCGGGCGCATTGCGATTGAGCCAAAGGGCGAAATAGTCGCCCATTTCAAAGCTGCGGCGAACAATCGACCCGCCGCGCGGGCCCGGCTCGCCATAGGGCACCTGTTCCTGCGTCTCTTTCCAGATGAGCTGCTGGGCGGGTGTGCGAAGGATCGTGTTTGCCGCATGGGGATTATCGAAGCGATAATCCTCGGTCATGAGCATGCAGGGGAAATCGCGCAGGATGCCGCTCTCGTCGCGGTAGAAGAATAGCTTGCCCGTCATGATCGTCAGACCATGCTTCTTGGTCACCGATCGGGTTGCGTTGTCCTTCATATCAGGCGGCCTTCTGGATAACTTCGAGATATTCGACCTGCGCTTGCCGGTGCGTGAAGTGTCCGGTGAGCGCACGGCCGGTGAGAGTTGCGAACGCTTGAGAGCAAACGAGCCAATTCTCGGGATCGGCGATCGATGCATGAACGCCTGGGTTGATGGCAAGGCTCGCGTTACGCAAGGCGTGATAGCGTTCCTGAAGGGATTTGACTGCCGGATCGAGCATCGGTCCGACATGATGCGTCGAAATCGCGATAGCCCGATCAATCTGGAGCAGGATCTGTTCCATCTGATCCAGCAATGCGTATTGCGCGGGATCGACGGCAGACTGGGCCAGCGGCTGGAATTGTCTGTCAGGGGTCGCGGCAAACATGATCCTGCCCGCGCTTACGACATAGACCGACTGAGCTTCGCACAGATCGTAGGCGATATGCACGCTGACGGGCTGAGCGACGGAATGGAAGCCAGTGTGCCGGGCCTCGGCGATAAGCGCATCCGTGCAATGCTGGATGGTCGCGGGCGCCAGGCCGCAAGCGGCAAGATTGGCTGATGCAATCTCGCGAAACGAAGAGCTGTCGATGAGCATAGGCATCCTTTCGGTTTTGGGTCGGGGGCTATCGGGGGCCGCACTCATGCAAAGGTCATGCCTTTGAGCATGCGCTGGATTTCGCGCGAGAATGCGACGGCATGCTTTCGCTTGGCGAAGAAGATGCTTGGATTGGATTCGTCTGTGCGGCTGGGTGCAACGCCCCATCCAGGTGCGTTCGTGTCGCACCAGTTGCGGGCCCATCCGCTCACCTCGTGACGGATCTTGTCCGAATGGCCGATGATCTCGCCTTTGTATTGGACAGGCTCCCGCTCGACGATCTCATTCCAGATGAGCTGCTGCGCGTGGCTGCGGACCGATACGTTGACGCAATTGATCTCGTCGAAATAGTATCGGCGGGCCCATAGGATGCAGGGATATTCCTGCATCTCGCCCTCCTCGTTGCGGTAGAAGAAGACATTGTCCGAGCCGATCGTGATGCCGTGCGGGTGATCGACGTATCGGGTCATGATTTTTCCTTCGTCCTGCTCGCTTCCGACCTGCCCGCTTACGGCCCTTCCCTCGCCATGATGACAGTCGGAAATCGAGAATCTTCCGACACCTCTATTGAAAGCCCATTTTTTGGTCGACCGACAAAGAAAACCCCGCCGCGGCGTAGCCGGGCGGGGTTGCTGATCTGGATGATAAGCGATTGCGATTTTAATCTTGCTCACCGATCGCCGAGGATATGGTGGCCTCGTAACGTAGGCTGCTAGGGTCAATCCCGTAATCTGTCAGAATAGTGACGCAAAAGGCCATCATTTCGTCAGGTGGGATGATGTAGTCACTTTCGTGATAGCCGTTCCTCACTTGATTGGTAGACCTGCCTTCAGGGTAGCCCCAGACATCGAAAGTGAATCGTTCGATGGTTTCGCGT